>CAMVDI010000103.1 GCA_947166205.1 uncultured Clostridia bacterium | reverse complement strand
GGTGGTCTGGAGCCAGCACGGAATCTACGGCGCGGGAAAGGATCTGGACGAAACCTTCGGGCTGATCGAAACCGCCGAGAAGGCCGCCGAGATCTATATGAAGATCGCCCATCTGCCGAGGCTCAACACGATTACCGACGCCCAGATGCATGAGCTGGAAAAGCGGTTTGGCATCACCGCCCGGGAAGGATATCTGGACTGACCGGGCCGGGGGCGGCCTGCGGAAGCGGGGGAAGCCCCTCCACCCCTGACGGAAGAGACGCAGGGCGGAAGGGGATCCGCGGCGGGGCTGCCCGGAAAAGCCGGGCCGCGGGAGACGGAAAACCGGGAAAAAGCCTGACGGAAAAGGCTGCCGCGCGACGCGGCAGCCTTTTTACGCACTTGCAGAAAGCGGGAAAGTGGGGTATCATACCCTTCAGGAAATGGGTTGAGGAGGACGATGAGCGCGTGAAGAGGCTGATTTCCCTGCTTCTGATGATCTGCCTGCTGGCGCCGGGGACGGCCGTCCGGGCGGAGGAAGAGATGGAAGAAGCACCTGCCGTCCGCACGGAGAAAGAAAGGGAAGAAGTACCGATGGTCCCCGGGCACGGGTATTCCTTTGACTTTGAGGTTCAGCTGCATCCGGAGGCCTTCTCCGACGGGGGGAATGAGCGGATCCGGGGATACGCGGAGCTGGTGGGCGCCCTTCGCTTTGAGGGGACCTTCCAGTGGGTGGACAACTGGGATGTCTTCGACCTGAACCTGCGGATCATTCCGAAAACCAGGCCGGACGGGGCCGTCGATGTCCGCCTGCACGGGGCCCAGGACCTGATGTTCCTGAACTCCAGCCTGATGGAGGACAGGACGGTGGCGCTGGGAAACTCCTCCATGCTGGCCTTCTGCACCAAGATGTCCGAGCATCTGGGCATTTCCCTGCAGTATCCGGCGCTTCTCTACCCCTACACCTGGACCTACGCGCTGGCGCTCCCGATTCAGGATGTGCAGGGGCTGATCGGAATGGCGGACGCGGAGGGGTACGTTCCCCCCGAAAGAGTGGAGGAATTCTGGAGCTGGTGGAGATACCGGCTTGAGTTTGACGAAAATGTCCGGATGCTGGAGGATGCCCTGTGCAGGAACTCCGACGCGGAGGACGCTTTCCGCGGCATGTTCCACGAGATTCCCGATTTCTTCCTGGAGGATGTGGCCGGCCGGCAGGGAATCCGGATCCGCAGCGAAGGGGGAGAAACCCGCTGGACGGCGGCCTCCGGGGAATTCTACCGGGCGTACGACGACGGGCGGAACAGCGGCATGGAGCTGACGGTGCCCCGGATGAGAACGGGATACCAGCCCGTGTTCTCCCTGGAGAAGGTCCGGGAGAACGGATTTGTCAACAGCCGGCTCAGCGCCAGGCTCCTGGGGGACGAGGACCGGAAGGATCTGGTCAGCCTGCAGGCCTCGCTGATCTCCTTCCCGGAAAAGTGGCCCGTACGCTGCTCCTCCCTGATGAGCCTGAACCTGACAGGGGAGCTGCTGCCGAACATCGGCTGCGCGGTGGTCATCAGCGGCGAGGAGAACGGACATCTGCGGGCGGAGGTCCGGAAGCCCACGGTGGATCTGGAACCCGGGGCGGTGCTCCTGTCCCTGGAGGGGGATCTGATCCCCATGGAGGAGGGAACGCCCATCCGGGTGTTCACGCTGTGGGATCTGGAGGGAGCGCTGGAGCTTTTCAGCGCCAACGATGCGGAGATCAGGGCTTTTGTGCCGGAACTGGCGGAGCCCATCATGCAGGGGATGCTGGGCTTTCTGGCGGGGATCCCCACGGAAGCCTGCCAGACCATCATGGATGATCTGACGGAGATGGGCGTTTTCCAGGTGCTGATGGGCAACTGAGCATCCCCCGGGGAACCGCCTCCGCCGCCGGGCGGCGGGGCGCGGGGAAACGATGCCCCGGGGGGAATATGAAGGACGATTTCCGCAGCACGGGCAGCGGGGCGCGGAGAAACGACGCCCCGCGGGGAATACGGAGGATGATTCCCGGCGCCCCGGGGCGGAGAGAAGTCCGGGGACAGGAGACAGAAATTGAAAGGCTTGGGAGAAAAGCTCCGGGAGAAGAACCCGGCCTGGCGGGAGCAGATCAGCTACCTGATCGTGGGCGGGCTGACCACCGCCGTGAGCCTGGGGGTCTATTACGTCTGCACCGCCCTGTTTCTGAACCCGGAGGATCCGATTCAGCTGCAGGCCGCCAACGTGATCTCCTGGATCTGCGCGGTGACCTTTGCCTATTTCACGAACCGGCGGTTCGTCTTCCGCAGCCGGGACACCCGGAGGCTGGCGGAGGCCGGGCGGTTTTTCGCCTCCCGGCTGACCACGCTGGGGATGGAGGCGGGACTTATGGCCCTGGGCGTTTCCGTCCTGGGAATCAATGACCGGATCGTGAAACTGGCGACCCAGGTTCTCATCGTGATCGCCAACTACGTGCTGAGCAGGCTGCTCGTTTTCCGCCGGAAAAAGACCGGCGCGGAACAGGAGGATAATCGGTGAACTATACCACGTTTGACTTTGAGACCCACGGGGATGAGCGGGGGATCCTGATCTCCCTGGAGGAAAAGAAGAACATCCCCTTTGAGATCCGCCGGTGCTATTTCATGTACAACACCCAGCCGGGGATCAGCCGCGGCTATCATGCCCACAAAACCCTGCGGCAGGTGCTGGTCTGCGTCCGGGGGGAATGCAGGATCCTGCTGGATGACGGCCGGGAGAAGCAGACGGTCTGGCTGAACCGGCCGAACCTGGGGCTGTACCTGGAAAGCGGCCTGTGGCGGGTGATGTACGACTTTTCGGAGGACGCGGTGCTGATGGTGCTGGCGGATCAGCTTTACGACGAGTCGGACTACATCCGGGACTATGACGCCTTTCTGAAATATCAGGCGGAACAGCGGGAGAAATCCGGGAATTCCGGGGATGACCGGGGATAGACCCGCGGCCCGGGGGAGCTCCGGGAGAAAGAAGGTTTTGAGCGGAATGAATGTGCCCTATCTGGATTTTTCCGGGATGCATGATCCCATCCGGCCAGAGCTGGACGCGGCCTGGAAGCGGGTGATGGACCGGGAGTGGTTCATCCTCGGGGAGGAAGACCGGGCCTTTGAGGAGGAGTTTGCCGCCTGGTGCGGTACGAAATACTGCGTGGGCGTCGGCAACGGGCTGGACGCCCTGCGCCTGATTCTGCTGGCGGCGGGCATCGGCGAAGGGGACGAGGTGCTGGTGCCGGCGAACACCTTCATCGCCAGCGCGCTGGCGGTTTCCTATACGGGGGCGGTTCCCGTGCTGGTGGATCCGGACCGGGAGACCGCGCTGATCACGCCGGCGGAGGCGGAAAAGAGGATCACGGAGCGGACGAAGGCGGTCATGGTGGTCCAGCTCTACGGGCGGGTCGCGGACATGGACGGATTCCGGAAGCTGGCCCGGGACAGGGGGCTCCTGCTGGTGGAGGACGCGGCCCAGGCCCACGGCGCCGTCAGGAACGGAAAGCGCGCCGGCGCGCTGGGCGACGCGGCGGGCTTTTCCTTCTATCCGGGGAAAAATCTGGGCGCCATGGGGGACGGCGGCGCGGTGGTGACGGACGATCCGGAGCTTGCCGCGGCGGTGCGGTGCCTGGCCAATTACGGCTCCGTCCGGAAGTATTATCATGAACGGGTGGGCGTCAACTCCCGGCTGGACGAGCTGCAGGCGGCGCTGCTCCGGACCAAGCTGCCCCATCTGGCGGGCTGGATGGAGGAGCGGCGGCGGATCGCCGGGCGGTACGAGCGGGAGATCCGGAATGAAAAGATCCGGCTGCTGAAAAAGGATCCGGGCAACGGGTACTACACCTTCCCGGTCTTCACGGCGGAGCGGGACGCGCTGCAGGCGGCCCTCGAAGAGGCGGGGGTCCATACCCAGATCTACTACCCGGTTCCGATCCATCTGCAGAAGGCCTACGGGAGCCTGGGATACCGGCGGGGGGACTTTCCCGCGGCGGAGGAGCTGGCGGAGACGGGGCTGAGCATTCCCCTGTACCCCGGGATGACGGAGGAACAGATCGGGTACGTGATTGACCGGGTCAACGCGTTCTGACCCGGGGCGGAACCGGAAGGAAAGAGGAGGATCGGGAGGCATGAAGGGATCGGACCGGGCATCCCGGGGCGGAGGGCGCCGGGACACGCTTTTCCGGGACGGATACTACGCGCGGCGCGCGGCGAAGGTCCGGGGCATCTGGCTCCTGAGCGCCGCGCTGGCGCTGCTGTGCACCTTCATCACCTATCCCGGCATCTGGTATTCCGATTCCTATGTGCGCGTGACCACCGGCGGCGCCTTTCTGAACGCCATCGTCAAGACGCTGACGGGACACCGGGCGTATCTTTACACCGGAAACGCCTTCTCCCTGGCCCCTTCCTTCTTTATGGCCCTGAGCATGGGGCTGACGGGGCACGTGGGGCTCTACACCTTCTGCCAGGCTTTTCTGTTCTTCGCGGCCACCTTTCTGCTGATCCGGGAGCTGACGCCCGGCCGGTGGAAGCTGCAGGCCTTCCTTTTTGCCTGCTGCCCGCTGATCTACGGCATGTCGGTCTACTACGAGGCGGGCATCGGATGCGTCACGGGGATCGCCGCGCTGATCCTGCTGATCCGCCGGGCGGGGGATGAGAAGGGCCGGGGAGATCGGATTCTGGAGTTCCTGATGGTGGCCTTCTTCTCCTTCGTGACCTTCGGATACCGCACCAACGCGCTGACCGTTCTGCCCGTGCTGGGCTGGGCGGTGATCCGGATCCGGGCGGACCGGAAGCGGAAGGGCGCGGTCCTGCTGGCCCTGCTGCTGGGGCTGGGGATGATCAAGGGGATTCCCTGGATCTTTGACGTCCACTCCGATTCAACGGCCTCCGCGGGCATCGTCTGGGAGATGCTGACGGCGATTCAGCGGATTCCGGAGGAGGAGCGGGGGGAATACGAGGATTATCTGGATGAGCTGGGGGGCGAGGGAGCCACCAGGGCGGCGCTCTCCCAGAGCACCGAGGACACCGCGGGCAGCTTCATGTGGGGCGACGATCTGGGGATGGGAAAGCTTTCCGCCCCCGGCGCCACGGCCGGCGCGGTGAGGAAATACGCGGAACTGATGTTCCGCCGCCCCGGGGAATGGTGGGGCGTGAAGCGGGATGTGATAGCCCGGTCCCTGGGCTTGACCTGGACCCTGGACTACTCCGAATACAACTATGACCGCTGGGGCCAGATGGCGGAGTACGGGATGAACGATTCCGCCCAGCGGCGGGCGTTCCATGATTCCTTTACGGCGGTCTGCGGCGGGCTGGGCTGGCTGACCCTGCATCCCTGGGTTTCCTTCCTGCTGACGCTGATCCTGACGGGAACCGCCTGGCTCCGGAAGGAGCCGGGGAGGAGCCTGCATGCCCTCGTGGCATGGACAGCGGCCTTCTACTATCTGGCGTATCTGCTGGATACGCCCGCGTACGATTACCGGTATTTCTATCCTTCCCTGTACCTGATGATGATCCTGGACGCTGCCCTCCTGCTGGACTGGGGAAGGCAGGCGGTCCGCCGGATCAGGGGAAGAGGCGGAAAGGGGGGCGAAGGCCTTGCGGCTGCTGGTGGTCATTCCCGCGTTCAATGAGCAGGACAGCCTGCCCGGAACGATCCGGGAGCTTCGGGAAAAGGCGCCGGGAACGGAGTTTGTCGTGGTCAATGACGGTTCCTCCGACGGGACGGAGGCCCTCTGCCGGGAGAACGGATATCCGCTTTTGAGCCTGCCCACGAACCTGGGGCTGGCCGGCGCGTTCCAGACGGGGGTCCGTTACGGGTTGGAGCACGGATATGACGCGGTTTTGCAGTTTGACGCGGACGGACAGCACGACCCCGCCTGCATCAGCCCCATGCGGGATCAGATGGAGAGGGAGGGGCTGGACCTGGTGCTGGGGTCCCGGTTTCTGACGGAGAAGCGGCCCCGGAGCCTGCGCATGGTCGGAAACGCCCTGCTGGAAGGCGCCATCCGCCTGACCACGGGGAAGCGGGTGACGGATCCCACCTGCGGCATGCGGCTGTACGGCCGCCGGGTGATGCCCCACATGGCCGGGGCCGCGGTGGCGCGGCCGGAACCGGACACCCTGGCCTATCTGATCCGATGCGGCGCGAAGACGGGGGAATGCCCCGTCGCCATCCGGGAACGTCAGGCGGGGGAGAGCTACCTGAGCCTGGGACGCTCCTTCCGGTACATGGTTCAGATGGGAATGAATATTTTCATCCTTCAGTGGGTGATGAAGAAGGAGAAGCTGTAAGATGTCCGTCGCCTTGAGAATTCTGCTGATCGCCGGTTCGGTCTGGACCGCCTTCTATGTGCTCCGCCGGGTCCGGAAGAGCCGGATGAGAACGGAGGATTCCGTCTTCTGGCTGCTGTTCAGCCTGATTCTGGTGGTCATGGGCATTTTTCCGGACCTGGTGACGGATCTGGCTTCCCTCATGGGCGTCATGAGCGCCGCGAACCTGGTCTTCCTGGTGGTGATCTTCCTGCTGATGATCAAGCTCTTCCTGATGGATCAGCGGATCTCCGCCCTGCAGCGGCAGGCGGCGGAGACCGCCCAGGAGGTGGCGATC
>CAMVDI010000102.1 GCA_947166205.1 uncultured Clostridia bacterium | reverse complement strand
CGAAATATCCGCCACAGGCGGTCGCGGAATTTTAACCCTTAACCGCACCGATCATAATACCTTTGACGAAGTAGCGCTGGAAGAAGGGGTAGACCAGCAGGATGGGGAAGGTGACGACCATGGCCACCGTCATCCGGACGGAGAGCGCGGTCTGCTTCGTCGCCAGGTTCGCCAGGGAGGAGGAATCCTGCGTGCTCCGGACCAGGGCGGCCAGGGAGCTGGCCTCGTTCTGATACTTGTACAGCAGGAACTGCAGGGTATAGTACTTTCCGGAGGGCATCAGCATCATGGTATCCGTGAAGCTGTTCCACTGGCCCACGGCGGAGAAGATGCACAGCGTGGCGAGGATGGGGGTGATCAGCGGCATGATCACGCTGCAGAAAACCCGCATGTAGCCGGCGCCGTCCAGGGTTGCGCTTTCCTCCAGGGACGGGGGAAGCGCTTCGATAAAGGTCTTGACCAGAATCACGTTATAGGGGGAAACCAGGCCGGGGATCACGTAGACCCAGAAGTTATCCAGGAAGCCCAGCATCCGCAGGTTCATGTACCAGGGAATCAGCCCGGCGGAGAAGTACATCGTGATCACGATCAGCCTGTACCAGACCTTCCGGAGCCACATCTCCTTCTTCGTCACCAGATAGCCCAGCATGGCGCTGCCGCCGACGGTCCACACCGTGCCGAGCACCGTACGGGCCACGGAGACCAGCAGGGCGTCCAGGATGCCCTCGATCTTCAGCACTTCCACGTAGTTCTGGAAATGAATGCCCCGGGGATAGAGCTGAATATAGCCCAGGCGGACCAGCTCGTTGTCGGAGATTGTGTTGATGAACAGATAATAGAACGGG
Organism: uncultured Clostridia bacterium; assembly: GCA_947166205.1. Next base: position 5,807 of record CAMVDI010000102.1, on the reverse strand, counting down.
AAGAGGCAGATGAGGGTGAGCAGGGTAAAGACCGTGTAGTTCACAATGTTGAAAGCCCGGTCTCCCGCGGACAGCTGCATCCTGTGATGCAGATCGTGGACATTCTTTTCCGCTTTGCGCGTATCGTTCTTTTTCATCTTCACCGCCCCCCTTTACACGATGGATTCGCCGCGAAGCTTCTTGGAGGCGAAATTCGCGGTGAACAGCAGCGTCACACTGACCAGCGTCTTCATAATGCCGATGGCGGTGGCGAAGGAATACAGCGTCGTGCCGCGGGAGGCGATGGTGATGTTGTACACGTACAGATCCAGGACCTCGATGGTCGCCTTGTTCATCGGGTTCTGGAAGACCAGATACTGATCCATGCCGTTGTTCAGGATGTTGGAGATGCTCAGCATCAGCAGCACGAAGAAGGTCGGCAGCAGGCCGGGAAGGGTGATGTAGCGCATCTGATGCCAGCGGTTCGCCCCATCCACCCGGGCGGCCTCGTACAGCTCCTGATCGATGCCGGAGATGGCGGCCAGATACATGATCGCGCCCCAGCCCAGGCCCTTCCAGGTGCTCCAGGCCCACATCTTCAGCCAGATATGATCCGGCGAGTTCAGCCAGACCACCGGCTCCTTGATCGCGCCGATGCCCAGCATGAACTTGGACCAGATGCCCGTATCCATGGCGAAAAGGCACATGGCGAAGGAGAAGACCAGCGCCCAGGAGATGAAGTTCGGCAGGGTTGTGAAGATCTGGACAAACTTCTTGAAGCGGGTGTTCGTCACCTCGTTCAGGAAGATGGCGAAGACCATGGGCAGCCAGGAAGTCAGCAGATTCAGGCCGCTCATGCCGAAGGTGTTCTTCAGCACCCGGACCACATTGTCCCGGTTGGCCGGGTTCGTCCACATCTCCGTGAACCACTTGAAGCCGACAAACTCCTGATCGGACAGGGGCTGGCCGAACTTATAGTTGAAGAAGGCGTAGCTCCATCCGTACAGGGGCAGGTAGCTGAACAGCAGCACAGCCACCAGGAAGGGGAGCATCATCAGGAAGAGCTTGTACTTCTTCGGGAGCTCCTCCTCGTGCATGAAATTCGCGAAGAAGGCGGCGAAGAGCAGCGCGGGCAGGGACAGGAAGAAGAAGACCGTAAAGGACGCGGAGCCCACCGCCCTGGGGAAGGAAAGCGTCATCGAAAGCCAGCTGACCGCCCGCAGGGCCAGGGCCAGCAGGAACAGCGTGATGGCGGCCTTGCGGCCCTTCCGCAGGAGCACCAGCGCGCAGCCCGCCACGGTCAGGGCCAGGGCGGACCAGCCCAGGATCCCCTGGGTCCGGACAATGCCGTTCATCGTATCCGAAACCGCGGAAGCGGTCAGCCTGCCCTCCTCCGCCTCCTCGGCGTACATGGGGGCGCCCTTCTTGTCCTTCGGGGCGGCCGCGTCCTCCGGCGCGGAAAGCTTCAGCAGATCCGCTCCGCTGACGGAGACCGTGCTCTGGACCTGGGTCTTTCCGGGCCTGAAGAAGGAGAAGCTCAGGGAGGGGGCCAGCATCGAGACCAGGGCCACCGCGGCCAGGCCGACGGCGATCACCTGAAGCTGACGCTTTTTCGGAATCGGATTGACGAAATAGGGCACGTTGGCGCGGCGGATGCTCAGAACGGCGGCCCCCGCGCTGATGCCGGTGAGCAGAATCAGGAGGAGGGGGACCGGCGTCACGCTGCCAAGACCCAGATAAACCAGCTGTCTGGAGGAGCCGGCATACATATCCGCCTGGGATACGCTCATCAGGCTGAGGGCGCCGGTTACGCCGGTGATCACCGCCAGGACGGCCGCCGCCGCGGCAAACCATTTATCCGCCTTCGGGATCAGGGCGAGCACCGCCGTCAGCAGCAGCAGGACCGCGCAGACCAGAAGCGGAAGGTTCAGCGACGCGGTGGAGGAGGCGGCGGGAATCTGGAAGATGCCGCGGATGTTGTTGGTCTCCGCGGAGTAGCCCTCCAGATCGGCCATGCTCCCGGTAAAAAGCTGGGTGAGGTTCTTTTCCTGACGCTCCGCGGAGAGCATCGTGTCATTCCCGAGAACCGCGGACAGCAGGGAGACGGAGCGGTTCAGCCCGGCCGCGTCGGCGGGATCCGCCGTGAAATCCGCGGGGATACTCACCGTATAGACGGGAAGCAGGAACATCAGCAGGGCGGCCACGGCGGCCAGGGCGGAAACCATCCGCCAGCGGGAAGCGATCCCGTCGCCGAAGGGAGCGTCCTTCTCCCGCTTCAGGAGGATCACCGCGAGATAAACCGTCAGCCCCAGCGCGCAGAGCGCGGGAACCCAGACGGTGAACTGCGGGCTCAGCAGCAGGCTGAAATATAAGGAAGCGCCCAGATTTGAAAGATGCACCGCGAAGGCGCCGCCCAGGCAGAGAGAAGCCAGCGCGGCGATGAGCGCCGGCACGGTCTTTTTCTTTCCGGGCATCAGGGCAAGCCCGGCGGAAACGAGGAGCAGGACCAGCGAGCAGAACAGCAACCAGCCGCCGAAGGGAATCGCCTTCAGGCCGGGAACCTGAGCCGCGGGCAGGGAGACCCCTCCGGCAGCAGCCTGCCAGAGGCTCAGAGACTGCGGAAACAGGGCGGCAGTCTCTTCCCCCATCCGGGAATGCACGTGGACCGCGACGGCCGGAAGAAGGAGCGAAAGCAGGGACGCCGCCGGGAAGATCAGAACAGGCCATTTCTTTTTCATATGAACGGAACCCCTTTGCAAACGATTGCAAGGCCATAATATGACCATTTTTTTCATTTGTCAATGCGTTTTTGGGACGTGCCGGGCTCTTTTTTTTTTCGCCCGCGGGGAGGAGGCGCGGGACAAGGTATTTTTCAAAAAGGGACTTCAAATCACGGTCAAAAAAGGGTATAATCGGAAACGGTTCTTTTTGGACCCCGGATTTTTGCGCGCTTTTTCAGGCGGGAAGGAGTTTGTCACAATGGCACTGACACCGAAGGACATCGCGTCCATGCTGGATCATTCGACCCTGCAGCCCTGGCTGACAGAGGCGGATATCCGCCGGGGATGCGGGATCGCCCTGAAGTACGGCACGGCCAGCGTCTGCGCACGGCCCTGCGACGTACCGATCCTGACGGAAATGCTGGCAGGCAGCGGAGTCAAGGTCTGCACGGTGATCGGGTTCCCCCACGGGGCGAATGAGACCGCCATCAAGCTGGCGGAGGCGCAGCTGGCCCTGGCGGAGGGGTGCGAGGAGCTGGACATGGTCCTCAACATCGGCCGGATGAAGTCCGGGGACTATGATTATGTCGGAAACGAGATCCGCATCATCGCTCAGGCCGCGCACCAGGCCGGCGCGATCCTGAAGGTGATCCTGGAGACCTGCTGCCTGACGGACGAGGAGAAGGTGACCGCCTGCCGCCTGAGCGAGAACGCCGGGGCGGACTTCGTCAAGACCAGCACGGGATACGGCAGCGCCGGATGCACGATCGCGGATCTGAAGCTGATGCGGGCCAGCGTCAGCGAGAGGGTTCAGGTCAAGGGGTCCGGCGGGATCCGGGACCTGGACACGGTGCTGGCGGCGCGGGAAGCGGGGGCCAGCCGCTGCGGCGTCAGCGCCACGGAGAAGATCATGGAGGAAGCACAGGCGCGGTACGACGCCGGAAAACTGTAAGATCAGGAGAGGATGAAACACCCATGTACAATAAAGTCGCGACGGATATGAATTTTGTGGCCCGGGAGCGGGAAGTGACCCGGATGTGGAAGGAAAAGGACATCGTGCGGAAGAGCTTCCGGCTGCGGGACGGAAACCCTCAGTTCACCTTCTTTGACGGACCGCCCACGGCCAACGGAAAGCCCCATATCGGGCATATCGAGACCCGGGTCATCAAGGACCTGTTTCCCCGGTATCAGACCATGAAGGGGAAGAGCGCCCTGCGCATCGCCGGATGGGACACCCACGGCCTGCCTGTGGAGCTGGAGGTGGAGAAGAGCCTGGGACTGGACGGAAAGCCCCAGATCGAGAAATACGGCATCGAGCCCTTTATCAGCGAATGCAAGAAGAGCGTCTGGAAATACCTGCATGAATGGGAGAAAATGAGCGACCAGGTGGGTTACTGGGCGGACATGGAGCATCCCTACATCACCTATGAGAACAGCTATATCGAGAGCGAATGGTGGAGCCTGAAGCAGATCCACGAAAAGGGCCTGCTGTATCAGGGCCACAAGATCGTGCCCTACTGCCCCCGCTGCGGGACGGCCCTGTCCAGCCACGAGGTGGCCCAGGGATACAAGAACGTGAAGGAAACCTCCGCCATCGTCCGGTTCGCCGTGAAGGGGCAGGAGAATACCTATCTGCTGGCCTGGACCACCACGCCCTGGACCCTGCCCAGCAACCTGGCGCTGTGCGTGAACCCGTCCTACACCTACTGCAGGCTGGAAGCGGACGGCGTGAAGTACATCATGGGCAGGGACCTGGCGGCGAAGGTCTTCGGGGAGACCCCCATCACCATCGAGGAGGAATTCCCGGGATCCAGCCTGGAAGGCCTGGAGTACGAGCCCCTGTACCGGTTCCGGGAGCCTGACAAAAAGGCCTGGTTCGTGGTGAGCGACAGCTACGTCACCATGGAGGACGGCACGGGCATCGTGCACATGGCTCCCGCCTTCGGCGAGGACGACAATCGGGTCTGCCGGGAGAAGGGACTGCCCTTCATCAACCTGGTGGACACCCAGGGCAGATTCGTGGAAGGAACCACCTGGGCGGGCACCTTCGTCAAGGACGCGGACAAGCCGATCCTGAAGGACCTGAAGGACCGGGGGCTGCTTTTCGCGGCGCTCCCCTTCGCCCATGACTATCCCTTCTGCTGGCGGTGCGACACGCCCCTGCTGTACTACGCGCGGCCGACCTGGTTCATCGCCATGACGAAGCTGCGGGACAACCTGGTGCGGAACAACCGGACGGTCAACTGGATGCCGGACAACATCAAGGAAGGCCGGATGGGCAATTTCCTGGAGAACGTCATCGACTGGGGCCTGAGCCGGGAGAGATACTGGGGCACGCCCCTGCCGGTCTGGAAATGCGAATGCGGGCATATGCACGTGGTGGGCTCCATCGCCGAGCTGCGGGAGATGGCCGTGACTGATCCCGGGGCGGAGATCGAGCTGCACCGGCCCTTTATCGACGCTGTGGAGCTGAAGTGCCCGGCCTGCGGCGGAAAGATGCACCGGGTCAAGGAAGTGATCGACTGCTGGTACGACTCCGGCAGCATGCCCTTCGCCCAGTGGCACTATCCCTTCGAGCACAAGGAAGAGTTTGAGAAGAACTTCCCGGCGGACTTCATCAGCGAAGCCGTGGACCAGACCCGGGGCTGGTTCTATACCCTGGAGGCCATCAGCACGCTGCTGTTTGACCGGGCGCCCTTCAGAAACTGCATCGTCATGGGCCATGTTCAGGACGCGGAAGGCCGGAAGATGTCGAAGCACCTGGGCAACGTGGTGGATCCCTTCACCATGCTGGACAAATTCGGCGCGGACGCCCTGCGGTGGTACTTCTACACCACCAGCGCGCCCTGGCTGCCCAAGCGGTTCAGCGAGGAGGCGGTTCAGGAGGGTCAGCGGAAATTCCTGGCCACCCTGCAGAACACCTATGCCTTCTTCACCATGTACGCGCAGATCGACGGATTCGATCCCACGAAGCATCCGATCGAAAAGGCCGAGCTGACGCTGATGGACAGATGGATCCTGAGCCGGCTGAACAGCCTGATCGCCCAGGTGGACGAGGACCTGAGCTGCTACCGGGTCAGCGAGCCCGCCGCCGCCATCGCGGAATTT
>CAMVDI010000101.1 GCA_947166205.1 uncultured Clostridia bacterium | reverse complement strand
CTGTCAAGACCGAGTTGGACGCCTATTCCTGCCGGCACGGGATGGGTTACACCATCATCACCGGAAAGAAGAACGGACTGAAGGCCAGCCAGCGCTCCTTCGTTCCCATGGGCTTTGACGCCGAAGTGCATCAGATCACCCTGACCAACGAATCCGAAGCCGCGAAGGACGTGATTCTGACCAGCTTCGTGGAATTCTGCCTCTGGAACGCGCAGGACGACATGCTGAACTTCCAGCGGAACTTCTCCACCGGCGAGGTTGAGGTAGAGGACAGCGTCGTCTATCACAAGACTGAATACCGGGAGAGGCGGAACCACTATTCCTTCTACGCTGTCAACACGCCCATCGACGGCTTTGACACGGATATGGAGAGCTTCCTTGGCCTGTACAACGGCTTTGAGAATCCCCAGGCCGTTTTCACCGGGAAGATGAGCAACTCCATCGCCTCCGGCTGGCAGCCCATGGCCGCGCACCAGATCAAGGTACATCTTGAAAAGGGCGAGGAGAAAAAGTTCAACTTTGTGCTGGGCTATGTGGAGCTTCCCAACGGGGAAAAGTGGGCCGCTCCGGGCATCATCAACAAGAAGCCCGCGAAGGAAATGCTGAGCCAGCTGAGCACGGACGATCAGATTGAGGAGAAGTTCCAGCAGCTGAAGAAGCACTGGGATTATCTGCTGAGCGCCTATACGCTGAAGACGGACAACGAGAAGCTGGGCCGGATGGTCAACATCTGGAATCCTTACCAGTGCATGGTGACCTTCAACATGAGCCGGAGCACCTCCATGTTTGAGAGCGGGATCGGCCGCGGCATGGGATTCCGGGATTCCAGCCAGGATCTGCTGGGCTTTGTCCATCAGATTCCGGAGCGCGCCAGGGAGCGGATTCTGGACATCGCCGCCACCCAGTTCCGGGACGGCGGATGCTATCACCAGTATCAGCCCCTGACCAAGAAGGGCAACAACGACATCGGCGGCGGATTCGGGGACGACCCGTTGTGGCTGATCGCGGGCACCGCGGCCTATATCAAGGAGACCGGGGACTTCGACATCCTGAACGCTCCGACGCCCTATGACTGCAATCCGGAGGACTGCGGCACCCTGCTGGAGCATCTGGAAGTGAGCCTGGAGCATGTCATCAACAACAGGGGACCCCACGGGCTGCCCCTGATCGGCCGGGCGGACTGGAATGACTGCCTGAACCTGAACTGCTACAGCGATACGCCGGACGAGAGCTTCCAGACCTTCTCCAATCCCAACGCGCCGGACGACCGGATCGCGGAGAGCGTGCTGATCGCCGGAATGTTCGTTTCCATCGGACCGGAGCTGGTCGCCATCGAGAAGAGGCTTGGACGGAACGACCGGGTGGAGAAGTACCAGAAGGCCATCGACGACATGACCGCGGCCATCGAGAAGGACGGCTGGGACGGCGAATGGTTTGTCCGCGCCTATGATGCCATGGGCCACAAGGTCGGGTCCAAAGAATGCGAGGACGGCAAGATTTACATCGAGAGCCAGGGCTACTGCGTCATGGCCGGCGTCGGCCTGAAGGACGGCAAGGCGGAGAAGGCGCTGGAGAGCGTCCACAAGTATCTGGAGACGGAACACGGCATCGTGCTCCTGCAGCCCGCCTACAAGGAATACCATCTGGAACTGGGTGAAGTCAGCTCCTATCCGGGCGGATACAAGGAGAACGCCGGTATTTTCTGCCACAACAATCCGTGGATCATCGCGGCGGAAACCGTGGTCGGACACGGGGACCGGGCCTTCGATCTGTACAGCCGGATCGCTCCCGCCTGGCGGGAAGAGATTTCCGAACTGCACAAGATGGAACCCTACGTCTACAGCCAGATGATCGCCGGCAAGGACGCGCCGCATTTCGGGCAGGCGAAGAACTCCTGGCTGACGGGCACGGCGGCCTGGAACTTCTATGTGATCAGCAACTACATCCTCGGCATCAAGCCGGACTGGGACGGCCTGAAGGTGGATCCCTGCATCCCGCACACCTGGGACGGATATTCCGTCAGCCGCCGGTTCCGCGGCGCGGTCTATGATATCGAAATCAGGAATCCCGGCCATGTTTGCCGCGGCGTCAGCAAGATGACCGTGGACGGCCGGGAGATTGACGGGAATGTGATTCCGCCCTTCGACGGCGGAACCCACAAGGTGGAAGTCATCCTGGGATAAGGTCCCGGATACGGAAACAGACGCAAAACAGGGGCGCCCCCGAATGGGGGCGCCCCTGCCGCGTTCGTTCCCGAAACCGGATGATCAGCCGTCCTGTCCGTCCTGCTTCTTCCTGCGGACCCAGACGATCCCTTCCAGACCCAGACCGATCAGGAAGAGGACGCTGCCGGAGACATTGAGCCAGGAAGCGGCGTCCCCGGAAAGGTTCAGTCCTGTGATAAAGAGCACAAGCCCGACGATCCAGCACAGGGCGCCGAGCAGGGGAATGAGCTTGCCGCTGTCCTTCATATGAATCCTCCATGCCCTCGGAGGCTTTCCGCAGCCAAGGGCCGGAAAGCAACCGCAGGTGTCTGCGTGATTTACCGCCCCGCGGGCGGTTTTTTACTTGTCGCCCAGCTTCATGGCGGTGAACACGCCCAGGGCCAGCGCGGCGACGGAGGCCACACAGATCCAGACATTGAAGCCCGCGTAAATGCCCGTATCCATCAGGATAACGACGGGGGAAGCGATGACCATGCCCAGAATCGCGCAGTAGGTCCAGCCTTTCCACTTTTTCAGAAGGACCTCGATCAGCTTGGCGATTCCGAAAATGCCGAAGACGATCCCCAGGGCGAAGGGAAGCAGAATGCCGACGCTGTTTCCGACCGCGGACCAGTCACCGCCGGTCAGCCCCTTTAGCAGGGCGGGAATGGCGCCGGTGACAATGGGCTCATAGTACCCAAGGGTCTTCAGCATCATGCTGCCGGAAACGCCGGGGATCACCATGGCCGCGGAGGCCAGGGCGCCGAGGAGGAAGAGCTTGATCACTTCCAGGACGCTGAGATGGATCTCCGTCGTGTTCTCCTTTTCCACAATCTTCAGCCCGACCACCAGGGCAAAGAAGAGCACAAAGATGAGCACTCCCTGCCAGCCGATCCTTTCCCCTTTGACCTCTTTCAGAATAAAGGGCAGGGAACCCAGAATCAGGCCGATGAAAAGAGCGTTTGTGGGGAGCGGATACGCCGCAAACGCCTTCTTCAGAAGCAGCGAACCGAGGGCGATTGCGACGGCCATGCCCACCAGATAGGGAAAGAGCGTCTTTATGGACTCCCTGAACTTTTTGAAGAGATGGTTGATCGACCAGATCAGCTTGTCATAAATCCCCATGGAGACCATCATCGTGCCGCCGGAGACGCCGGGAATCACATTGGCCAGGCCGATCACGATGCCGCGCAGCACATCCATCAGAAAACGCATCCTCAAAACCCTCCGTTTCTTTCAAATCCGGGATTTCCGTCTTCCTCGTCCTCCCCCTCGTCCCCGGGGTCCGTCTCAAAGAGCCGGCTCCACCGATCCGGAGAAAAGCGGGGATCGGAGGCGAGAGAAGTCACCCGATCCCGGGGAACCACCGTATCCGTGCCCAGACAGTCCGAGCAGCGGTAGCCGCATACCGTACAGACGCAGCCCAGGCGGCTGCTGTCCGCCTGAACCATCCAGACATCCGGCCCGCAGACTTTACAGCTGCATCTCACAGAATCAGACCTCCTCATCGCGCCGAGTTTCGCCGGCGGATACTGAACAATATGCCGGGGAGGGATGCTCCGCCCCTGACCGGGACGGCCTGTATCTTCGCGGGACGCCGAACAGCGGCCGCCGGCGGGAGAACGGCATCCTTTCCGCGGGGAAGCGAACCCAAAACGGGACAAAAAGACGGAATCAGCCTCTTTCGAGGCCTGACACATTCTACCCGAAAAGCGGAAGACTGTCAATCTCCGCCGGGAAGGGACCGGACGCTTCCCTGTACAATCTGGGAAAAAACCGGCCGGGGGGACTCTGTTGCATTTTATTCATCTTTGTGGTATGATTCCGGGCGAACCGGAGGCCCGAAAAACAAGGGTTTCCGGGCAGAAAAAGAACATGAGGAAGGAGCGAAAGGCTATGAAAAAGACAATATGCAAGGTTGACTACGATACCGATGCGTCGGAACTGCTGGGCAAGAAGACCTCCGGTTCCTTCGGCGACCCCGCCGGCTATGAGGAGAGCCTCTACAAGACCGCTGACGGGAAGTTCTTCCTGTATGTCAATGGCGGCGCTGATTCTATCTATAAAAAGGAAGATATCAAGCGCATGGCCAAGGCCAAGGCGGACGAGTGGCTGGAAGCCAACAAGTAAGCCGATGAAAATGCCGGGCCGGGACGGATCCGGCTCAGAAGCCGGGGAAACGGGCAAGCTCATTTCCCCGGCTTTTGTCATATCCCGGGGACGACCGAACCCGCAGCCCGGCTGCGGCAGGCCGGCATCCGGAAGGCGCATCGCGCGGGAGGACGGGAATGGGAAAGGGGATCCTTTTTGATCTGGACGGAACGCTGTGGGATTCCGCGGAGGGAGTAGCGGCATCCTGGAATATGGCGCTGGAGGCGATGAACCGGCCGGAGAGAGTGGACACGGCGTATGTGCACTCCATCATGGGGAAGACCGGGACGGCCATCGCGCGGGATCTTTTTCCGGGAGAGAGGACGGAAGAGGCCGTCCGGATCCTGAACATCTGCCTGAAAACGGAAAACGAATACCTGGCGGAGCACGGCGGGACGCTGTATGAAGGACTGGAAGAGACGTTTCAGAAGCTCAGAAGCGCCGGATACTTTCTCGGCATCGTCAGCAACTGCCAGGATGGATATATAGAAGCTTTTCTGCGCTTCCACGGGCTGGAAGCATATGTGGACGACACGGAATGCTTCGGCAGAACCGGGAAGGAGAAAGGGGAGAATATCCGCCTGGTCGCGGACCGGAACGGGCTGAGCCCGGTCTTCTATGTGGGTGATACCCGCGGCGACTGGGAGGCGGCGGCGAAGGCGGGGATCCCGTTCCTTCACGCGGCCTACGGATTCGGCACTGTGCCGGAGGGAACGAAGGCGCTGGGCGACATCCGGGATCTGCCCGGGATGGCGGCGGAGATGACGATGGGATGATCCCCCGGCGGCGACTCACGGCGGGGAAGAAGCCAGGCGCCGGCGCGGCGGGCAGTCCGCGGCGCCCGGGCCGGGCGTCTTTCCCGTTTATTTCTTTCGCTTTCCGATGTAATAGGAGCGCAGAATGGATTCATTCCACCGGGCGGGCAGAAACTTATGCAGATAAACCGCCAGATGCTGATCCGGACTGGCGATCCGCTTCCGGAAAGGCATTCTCCGGCGCGCCAGCATGGAGGCGAGCTTCCGCCCCAGTACATCCGGATCGCTGCCGTGGGTCTCATCATGATGGATTTTGGCGATCGTGAGTTCATACTCCGCGGCATAGGGTGAGGAGGGCGTCATTCCCTCGCTGTGGCCCCGATAACGGTCGCTGCCGCTTCGGTGATCCCCCGGCTCCACCAGCGTCACCTGAATCCCGAAGGGCCGGACTTCCATCGAAAGGCCCTCCGCGTATCCCTCGATGGCATGCTTGCTGGCCGTATAGGCGTTCTGAAAGGGAATGCCCATCAGACCGTTGATGGAGGAGAACATGACGATCCGGCCTTCCCGCTGGGCCCGCATGACGGGGAGAACCTGCCGGTTCATTCGGACCATTCCAAGGAAATTCGTGTTCATCACACGAAGAAACTCCTCCGGAGAGGTCTCCTCACAGGAACCGAGCATCAGAATCCCGGCGCACTGGACCAGCGCGGAGACGCGGGGGGAGAACTCCAGGGCCCGATCCACAAAGGCTTCCACGCTCTTTTCATCCGTCACATCGAGGGGAAGCAGACGCATGCCGTCCCGATCCTCCTCCGCGAAGCTTCTGGCCCCGGCAATCACCTTCCAGCCGGCGTCCCGCAGCGCCATCGCTGTATGCAGACCCAGACCGCTGGAGGCCCCTGTAACCCAGACTGTTTTTTGATTCCTTGACGACACAGCTATTCCGCCTTTCCTTTCTGAATCAGCTTTTCCTTTTCCGCCCGGCTCAGACGCTTCAGGTGCCACTCCCGGCTCATGGCTTCCTCCCGGGTCGCGAAGCGCTCGGAGTAGACCAGACGAACCGGCCTGCGGCTCCGGGTATACTTGGCGCCGCGGCCTTCGTTATGACTCCGGACCCGCCGGTCCAGATCGTTCGTCCAGCCACAGTAGTAGGTTCCGTCCGCACACTCCAGAAGATACGTATAATTCGATCCTTCCCGGGAAATCCGCGAGCGGAGGGTGATCACCGCGCAGCGGGGATCCGACCGGAGCAGCCTTCTTGCCAGCGGGGCCCGCCGCCCGTAATCCCCCTCTCCCTCCGACAGGAAATAGATCCTTTCGGAGGAGGCGCTTTCCGCACAGAAAGCCCTCAGACGGGGGGCCGTGAGCATATCCGGACTCAGGAGACGGAGGGAGCCCGGCCGGCCGGCGGGAAGATTTCCCGGCTCCGCCAGAGCGGCCCGGATGTGATCCCGGAGGGAGGAAGGGACATCCGTCGAAGGGGGGATGCAGAAGACGGCGTCAGGCTTCAGGTCCCGCAAAAGGGAAACCAGCGCGGAAATGA
>CAMVDI010000100.1 GCA_947166205.1 uncultured Clostridia bacterium | reverse complement strand
CGATGACCGTCGACAGCAAGGATCCCACCGGCGATTATCAGGAATTCCTGAAGGGTGAAGTTCGCTACACCTCGCTGGCCCAGCAGTTCCCGGATGCTGCCGCGAAGCTGTTCGTGCAGCAGGAAGAGGATGCCAAGGTCCGCATGGAGAGCTACAAGAAGATGGCCGCACAGGGCTGAGGCTTCTGAACGATCCCGGACTCACAGGGGCGCCCCCGAAAAGGGGCGCCCCTTTTTTTCAGATAACGGCAAAAGAAAGGAACGAATGGGGGAGATCCTGCCCCGGCCCGGATCAGAGAAAACAAATCCCCAGGCCGAAAGGCCCGGGGAGAAAACGCGCTCCGGACAGGAGATTACTTGTTTTCGGAAAGCACTTCCCGAATGCTTTGCGCCACGGTGAACAGGTTCTCGGTGGAATTCCTGTAGGACTTGGGATAGAACTCGGAAGAGGTCTTCACCATTTCAGCCATCTGACTGCTCTTCAGCCCCGTTTCGCGCAGGGAGTATTCAGCCTTCTGGGTGGCGGGATCGTAGAAGATGCTCAGCAGGCGGGTTCCCACGTAGCCCACGACCAGGATACGGGTGCTGCCGTCGCTGGAAACGTAGGAGTCGTTCATGAAAAGTTCGCCGATATTGTCCGAGATAAAATCCTTGGTCGCGTCGTTCAGCCCCAGATCCAGCCAGAGGGTGACCGTCATGATTGAACGATGCACATCGGACTCGATAATGGTGGACGGGTCGCTCTCGGCGAGAATCGAGGTCAGCTTGGCTTCATACGGCTGGAAGGAGCTTTCTTCCTCCCCCAGACCGACGGACAGGCTCAGCACCAGCACGAGGGACAGCAGAATCGCGGTAAACTTTTTCATGGTAGACCTCCCTGTTTTTGTTTTCGGAGCAGTGCCGCTCCCCTGATAGGGAAATTATACCAGATTGCGGCCGGACCTTCAAGGAAAATCATGCGCAGGATATGATCCGGAAGAACAACACGAGCCTGATGGCTTGCGTCTACAAAGACAGATCCGCTTCTTCAAACCGTTTTGTGCTCAGTTGGATACTCTTTGCTGTTCCGGAGAGGAAAAGGGCCAGGCCGGCAAGCGTAAACAGGGCTTTGTCGCTCATGTTCTGCGGATCCGGCGTATCCAGCAGCTGAAAAAACGGAACCGTATAGGTGGCGATAATTTCCGCCACAATCATTGCAAACAAAGCTGCGGACCCAACCATGAACGCTTTCCCGGGCTTGTTGATGTCCCTGTAGTAGAGCGGGAAAAAGATCAGATTGAAAATCGCGAAGAGGATCATTCCCTCGCCGATCAAAGCAAGGCCCGCGTCCAGTCCGGCCGGATTGGGCATGTTTCCGATGGCGTTCTTCAGCAGAACAAACACGCCCATCAGCAGCAGTTCCGTCACCTCCAGCGCCATACTCAGCAGAATCCTTGCCTTCACCGCGTCCGCGCGGGACGCGGGCAGCATAAGCGTGTAGGAGGCGTCATGGTTTTCTCTTGCTGTCAGGCAGATAAAATAGATGGCCAGCGCCATGTAAAAACAGCTTACACCGTAAGGATAACCGGGCACCAGAATCAGCGCGGAGCCCAGCAGCATGATATATCCAGTCGGATGCATGCACAGCTTCCACTCTTTCATCAACAGCTTCATGCTTTTTCCGTCTCCTTTTCCAGATGAATCAGAATTTCTTCCAGGCTGGCTTCCCGTACCGGAAAAGATCCGGCGTCCTCTGTCCGGACGAGAACCGTAAACCCGTCCCGCGCGCGGCAGCACCCGTGGGCGGCTTTTTTCAGGTCCTCAGGCAGTTCCTTTCCGCATTCCGCGATTCGCCAGGCGTTCCGGAAGGCATCCAGATCATCGTCCGCCATCAGCTTTCCATCTTGCAGAAACAGGATCCGGTCGGCGCATTTCTCCAGATCGGATGTGATATGCGTTGAAAAGAATACGGAAACCCCCTCGTCCTTCAGCCGGAGGAATACTTCCACCAGCTCTTCCCGGCTCACAGGGTCCAGGCCGCTGGTTGGCTCATCCAGGATCAGCAGCTCCGCGCCGTGGCTCATGGCCAGCGCCAGCGCGTACTTGATCTTCATGCCGTTGGACAATTCGGAAGGTGTTTTCTCCTCGTCCAGGCCGAAATCGCTCATATACTTCCGGTAGGTGTCATGATTCCATGCGGGATAAAAAGATTTTGTCACAGCTGTGATTGCTTTGAGCTTCTTTCGGGGATAATAACTCATTCCGGCAGAAACGAACCCGATCCTTTCCTTGACTGCCCGGTCATTCTCCGGGAATTTCAGTCCGAAAAAAGAAATTTCACCGGCGTCCGGGCAGACAAAAGAAAGCAGGGAGTTGATTGTGGTGGTTTTGCCCGCTCCGTTCCGGCCGATAAAGCCGGTAATGGTTCCCGGCCGCAGGCTGAAGGATATGTTCCGGAGCTGAAAATTCGGATATTCTTTGCACAGGCCCTGAACCGTCAGGGGACTTTTCATATCAGGATTCATTTTTGATGCCCTCCATCATCTCCAGGAAAAACGCGGCGTTTACCAGCGCCAGACCGCTGTTCTCGTCCCCGAGCACCATCAGCTGGTCGCCGGGATTGATATGAAACACACGCCTGGCGCGGACCGGAATGACGATCTGGCCTTTGTCGCCAACGGTGACCAGGCCGAACATGTGCTTTCCGCGCATTCCCGGGTTTCCGTTCAGTTCGCCTTCCGGGGCGTTGACCAGATCGTCCAGCGATACATTCAGCGCGGCTGCCAGTTTCCCGGACATTTCCAGATCCGGTGTGCTTTCCTGCGATTCCCATTTCGCAATTGTCTGGCGGGTAACGCCTATGAGTTCAGCCAGCGCTTCCTGCGACAGATTTTTCTGTTTCCGCAGCGTCTGAAGATTCTTTCCAATCATACATTTCCCACCTTTCAGAAAGAGGATACCCCTCGGAACCGCTGGCGTCAACCAACGAAGGCTAACATTCCGGGAGGGAAATGTTAATCTCTGTTAACATTGAAATATCCTGCATGATTAAACGGAGATCCTACTTTCCTTTTTGCCAGCCAGCGGCTGCGATCCATTCAGATGCTGCGGGCTACTGGTTTGTTTCTGTACTTCAGGAAACGGCCCGCGCGACGCTGCTTCACCGTCTGCGGCTCGGAGGACGGCGTGTTCAACAGGGCAAAGCCCGAAGAGGCAGAGCGGAATCTGCCGGATGACAATGCGGCCTGTGTGATTGACGGCGGAAAAACACGCGCGGTTCGGCATCTCCCCGTCAACCTGGCACAAAAAATTGACTAAATCGTACGCAATGATATATATTCATCGTACGGAAAGAACAGACAGACGAAGATGGGAGGCTTCGCATATGATGGAAAGAACCCTGGGAGAGTTGCTTTCGGATCCGAAAATCAGCCTGATCGCGCCGGACGCGATCAGAAAGTGGGATCTTTCGAAAGAAGATATGTGGAACAAAACATTATCCCAATTGCGGGAAGAGCATTTCGGAGGAGAAATCCGGGAAGGATTTGAACGCCTGTTTGCAGCCGCTGAGACGGGGGAATGGTATTATCCGCTGTACAGCGCCGGGGAATGCGCGGAGGACCCGGAGCGGAAAGGCGTAAACCTGGTATGGTTCCCCTCGGAGGAACCGGAAGCGGACGGAAGGCCCTATATCCTGCTTGTGCCGGGGGGCGGTTTTGTGAATGTCTGGAACCTGACGGAAGGCTGGCCGGTGGCGGCACAGTTCAACCGGCTGGGATACCATGTGTTTATCCTGACCTATCAGGTGGACAGCCCCACAAAGCAGCTGGAAAGGAATATGGGTGATTTTGCCCGGGCGCTTGGATTCATCCGGACAAACGCCGGGAAATTCCATGTCGACCCGGATCAATACATGACCTGCGGCTTTTCCGCGGGGGGATATCTGGTATGCCTGTGGAATACGGAGAAGGGATATCCTGCCTTCGGCCTGCCGAAACCGCGGGTGACTTTTCCCATCTATCCGGTGACGACCCTTCGGCCCGGAATCCGTTACGAAGCGGATCCGGAAGACGCCGTGTGGCTTTACGGGTGTGACCTGGAGACGGCACGGAGATCAGCGTTTGAGATTCCGGAACATGCGGAACTGTTTCCGCCCTGCGCGATCTTCCTGGCGGCAGGCGATGAGCTGGTCAATCCGGAAAACTCGAAACTGCTGGCCGCGGCACTTGAGGAAAAGGGAATACCCTGCCGCCTGGAGATCGGCCCGGAGGGGGGGCACGGCTTTGCGGACGGTACGGGGATGTGCATGGCCGGGTGGACGGAACGGGCCGTACGCTTTGCCGAATCCGTGTTGGCCTGATCAAGGAAGGAAAAGGAGCGGAGTCAGATGAAAGCCGTGTATCATCTTCCCGGATTGTTTGAGTTTTACGAATTGTACTGCGGCTTTCTGCCCCTTTTCCGCCGGCACAGGGAATGGTTCTATGACTGGTGCAGCATCGGATCCATTTACGGCGCGCCCTCCGGCTGCCGATGGGATGGCGGAAGAGCGGGATTCGGGGAAGCCGATCCGGAAAAAGCAGCGGCATTGATGAGAGAATACGGACTTTCCGCGCGGCTGACTTTCAGCAACTCCCTGCTGCGGGAGGAGGATCTTTCCGACCGCCTGTGCAACCGCCTGTGCCGTCTTTTTGAAAAGAACGGGCCGGCGGAGAACGGCGTGATTCTTTCCTCGGACCTGCTGCTGGGCTATCTGCGGGAGAAATACCCGCGTCTGGTTTTGGTCTCCTCTACAACCAAGGTGCTGACGGAGTTTGCGCAGCTGAAGGAGGAACTGGAACGCCCGGAATTCGTCTGCGTCGTGCCGGATTTTCGGCTGAACAAGGCATGGGATCAGCTGAACTCCCTGGGGATGAAGCTGAGAAGGAAGGTTGAATTCCTCTGCAATGAGGATTGCTGGTTCGACTGCCCGGACCGCAAGGCGTGCTATGAAAACGTGTGCCGGAAGAACCTGGGGGAGAACTGCGGGGATCATGTCTGCCTATCCCCCAATGCCGGAAGGGGATACCGCTTTTCTGACGCCATGGAAAACCCTGGATTCATCGGAATCCGGGATATTCAGGAAGAATACCTTCCCAGGGGCTTTTCCCAATTCAAGATTGAGGGACGAAGCCTGGGGAGCGCCATGGTTCTGGAATTTCTGCTCTATTATCTGACCCGGCCGGAATACCAGCTGCGGGTGCGGGAAGAAATCTACCTGAGCAGTTCCCTGGATCTGTTTTAGCGCCATGTTCGGACCGGTTCAGCGGGACTCGCGCCGCGGATTGTGAATCCGGAGCATGTATGTGAAATGGAGGTGGAATCCCGTCTGATGTGCGCGATGAATGTGTTTGCGCCGGATTACTATTCCGGCTTCCGCTGCATCGCCGGCGCATGCAGACATTCCTGCTGTGCGGGCTGGGAGATTGATGTGGATCCTGAAACGCTGAAACGATATCGGACCATGAAAGGTTCACTCGGAGAAAAGCTGAGACGCTGTATAGCTTTTGACCCGGAGCCTCATTTTATTCTTTCAGCACAGGAAAGGTGCCCTTTCCTGACGGATCAGAATCTGTGCGAGATCATTCTGCAGGCAGGAGAAGACGCACTGTGCCAGATTTGCGCGGATCATCCGCGCTTTCGCAACTACTGGTCCGATCGGATCGAAACAGGCCTGGGAATGGCCTGTGAGGAAGCGGCGAGGCTGATCCTGACGGACTCTCATCCGCTTCGCCTTGTTCCCGTGGCGGAAGAGACAGAGGAGCGGCCGGAGATCCCTTCGGAAGAGGAAACAGCTTTGAGAAACTACCGGGATCAGCTTCTTGCTTCTGTGCGGGAGACCGGCCCGGCCGCGAGACTCCGGGAGTATCTGATCTATCGCCATCTTGCGGACGCTCTGTATGACGGCCGGGTGGAAGAGCGCAGGCGTCTGGTGGATCGGGCTTTTGAACGGATTACGGAGGGCTGGGACGGGCGTTCCGTTTCTGACCTGATCGAAAGAGCCCGCGTTTTTTCCAATGAAGTGGAATATGATGACGAGAAACTGGAGGAGCTTTTAACAGAAGCCTGAATGGCGATGCACCTTCCGTACGCATCGTTCCCGGCTTTTATGCGGATGAAGAAGGAATCATCAGGCGGACCGCCGGAAGAAGAAGAGAACATGGCATTTATTCACGGGGAGAAACGGGGAAAGCGGTTCATGTCCGGGAGGGATTTCTGAACGCCGGTTTTTCCGCCGCTGAGACGGGGGAATGATATTTGTCAATGAAAAATGATCTGTTTATCCGGTCCCTGTCCATTGATTGGAATGAAGTGGAGAAGGACTCCTATCTGCGGCAGATTCCAGCCCTGAAAAACCTCGACTTTTTTCAGTTCCGGAAGAATGTGACGTTTTTTGTGGGTGAGAACGGTTCCGGCAAATCAACTCTGCTGGAGGCGATTGCCGTTTCCTATGGCTTCAACCCGGAAGGCGGAACAAGAAACTACAATTTCAGCACATATAACGATCTGTCCGGCCTGGCCGAGGCGGTCCGCCTGACGCGGGGAGTCATCAAACCATTGGCCGGATACTTCTTCAGGGCAGAGAGTTTCTTCAACGTTGCGACAGCGATTATGGAGAAATACAATGATGACGGATTTCTTCCGGATTATCATAAGGTTTCCCATGGGGAAAGCTTTCTTGAT
>CAMVDI010000099.1 GCA_947166205.1 uncultured Clostridia bacterium | reverse complement strand
ATTTCATCTTCCCGAAGCCGGAAGGAGATGTTCAGCACCCACTCTCCCTTCTGATCCGGAATCCGGAAAGGAAGATCATAGGTTCTTTCCTCCAGGGGCGGAACGTCGGTTTCCAGTCCGGACCGCAGGATCTCCTCCCCGTCCCTGCACAGCGTCACGACGCAGGCAAAATCACGGGTATTCCGGAATAGATGACGGTTCCGGATCCGGATCCCGGACTCCGTCACATCCGCTTCGATGTTCCTGTAGTTGTACTTGACCTCCTGCATCTTCGGCGTGGGACTTCCGTCGGCAAACGCGATTCCGTTCCCGGAGAAGTTCCCGTCATGGGGACGGTCATCGAAATCTCCCCCGTATCCGTACAGGGTATTTCCATACCGGTCCCGCCGGAAAATTCCCTGATCGATGTAATCCCAGATGAATCCGCCCTGATAGCGCTCCTCCTGATAGGCGTATTCCGTATACCAGTGCATGGCCCCGTTGGAATTCCCCATGGAGTGGGTGTATTCGCAGAGGATGAAAGGCTTCCCGGGATGTTCCGCCAGCCATTTCCGGATGCGGACGACCGGTGTGTACATCTGGCTGTCCATATCCGTGGTTTCCGGGTAGCGCGTATCCCTGAACTCCGCCACGCCTTCATAGTGAACCAGGCGGGTCTCATCCATCCTGCGCATTTCGTTGCTCATTTCAAGGATCACGGATCCGCCGAAGCTCTCATTTCCGCAGCTCCAGATCAGGATGCAGGGATGGTTCTTGTCTCTTTCCACCATGCTGTGAACCCGGTCCAGCATCATGGGCAGGTATTCCTTCCGGTCGCCCGGAAGGCTTTCTTCCACGGTCAGGCTGCCCTCGTAGATCCGGTTCCAGACGCCGTGGGTTTCCATATTGCATTCGTCAATGACGTACAGTCCCAGTTCGTCGCAAAGCTCGTACAGCACGCTGCTGTTGGGATAGTGGCTGGTCCGGACCGCGTTCAGATTGTTTCGTTTCATGGTGATCAGATCCCTGCGGATCTTTTCCGCGGTCACTGCCCTGCCCGTCTCACCGCAGAAATCATGCCGGTTGACGCCCTTGAACACGATCCGTTTTCCGTTCAGCGTCATGATTCCGTCCTTCATTTCGAAGCGGCGGAATCCGACTTTCTGGCAGATCCGCTCCTGTACCGTACCGTCGGCGTCCAGCAGGGTGATGGTAAGATCGTACAGATCCGGTTTTTCAGCGCTCCACTTTTTCGGGGCTGATACAGGGATGGCCGCGGAAAGCGTCTTCCCGGAAATGACGGTTTCCCCTCCGGCAGTCTCCCTGTCTCCGTCGGCCAGCGTCAGCTCCGCCCGGCTGCCTTCCGGTCCGTCGATCCTCATTTCGGTCTCCAGAACAGCGTCCTCGTACCGCTCGTCCAGAAGCGTCCGGACTCTCAGATCCTGCAGGTGCACCGGGGGAATCCGCTGAAGATACACATCGCGGAACAGGCCGCTGAACCGCATGAAGTCCTGATCCTCCAGCCAGGAACTGACCCCGAAACGGTAAACCCGGCACGCCAGCTTGTTTTCGCCGGGCCGCAGATACGCTGTCACATCAAATTCGTCCGGAGTAAAGCTGTCGGACGCGAAGCCCACATACTTTCCGTTCATCCAGACCGCGACGCAGCTTTCCGCTCCCTGAAAGCTCAGAATCACCCGGTCCTTCTCCCATCCCTCCGGCAGCAGGAAATACTTTGCGTAGCAGGCCACAGGATTCTGAAAGACCGGAACCGCGCCGACCCGGATGCACTCGTCCGTCCCGTCCCAGGGGTATTGGGTATTGCAGTACTGAGGATGTCCGTATCCCTCCATCTGGATGTGTGCGGGAACCGGAATGGCCGCCCAGGGCCGGCAGTCATATTCAGGGCTTTCAAACCCGGGAATAACCTGCTGCTCATTCCTTGCGAAGAAAAAATACCATGCCCCGTTCAGCGTTCTGCGCAGGCTGTTGCCTTCCCGGTCCAGCGCGACATGGTCAGAATGGGCGTCCAGCCGGTTCTCCCGGAAATACCCGGAATCGGAAAGCCGTGTAAAATCAAAGCTCATTTCGTTTCTCCCGTTTCATACTGGATTCTACCGCCGGCCGCGAAAGCCGGAGCGTTCGGTCAGGGGACCACTTCAACCTTGATGGTGTTGGTATTCCCGGGCGCGCCGTTGATCTGCCCGCCGGTGAGCACCACGTTGTCCCCGCTTTTCAGCTGCAGCAGCTCTCTGGCATATTTCATGTCCTGCCAGAACATCACATCCATGCTGGAATAGGCCTCGCTCAGCACCGGAGTGACCGCCCAGCTCAGATTCAGCTTTCTCCAGGCCTTCTCGTTGGTCGTCGTACCCAGAATGTGGACCGGACAGCGGAAGCGGGAAACCATGCGTGCGGTCCTGCCGGAGAGAGAATTCACCACGATCGCCCGGGCGTTTACGTCCACAGCCATGGCGCAGGTCGCGTGGGAAATGGCGTCCAGGTTGTTCCGCATCCTGTACTTGGTGGTGTGGAACCATTCCGAGTAGTCGATATGGCTCTCTGTGTACTCGGCGGTTTCCGCCATGGTGCGCACCGCCTGAACAGGGTATTTTCCCGCGGCGGTTTCTCCGCTGAGCATGATGGCCGAGGATCCGTCATAGACCGCGTTCGCCACGTCGGAAATCTCGGCCCGGGTGGGACGGGGGTTGTGGATCATGCTTTCCAGCATCTCCGTGGCCGTAATGACCCTCTTGCCCAGCAGCCGGCATCGGCTGATCAGATACTTCTGAACAGCCGGAACCTCCATGAAGGGGATTTCCACGCCCAGGTCGCCTCTGGCCACCATAATGCCGTCCGCGACCTCGCAGATGGATTCCACCTGCTCAACGCCCTTTCTGTTCTCAATCTTGGCGATAATGTCGATCTCCCTGCCCCCGTTTTCATCCAGCAGCGTCCGGATGGCCTGGACATCCTCCCGGCAGGAGACAAAGCTCGCGGCAATGAAGTCCACATCCTGCTCGATTCCGAACAGGATATCGCTTTTGTCCTGTTCGCTCAGATACTCCTGTTTCAGCAATTTTCCCGGAAAATTCATGCTCTTCCGGTTGCTGAGTTCTCCGCCGGTAACCACCTGGCACCTGACTTCCGTCCCGGCGACTTCCCTGACCTTCAGAATCACCAGTCCGTTATTGATCAGAACCGTGTCCCCGGGGGCGAGTTCTTCCGTCAGTTTCTGGTATGTAACGGAAACTCTGGTTTCATCCCCTTCCACATTCTCCGTGGTCAGGGTGAAATCAGCGCCGTCCTTCAGAAAAACCTTCCCGTCCCTGAAAGTTCGTATCCGGTATTCCGGGCCTTTGGTGTCCAGCATGATGGCGATGGGCATCTTTTTCTTCTCACGGACCGCCCGGAGCATGCGGATTCTTTTCAGATGTTCCTCATGGGTTCCGTGGGAAAAATTCAGCCGCGCCACATTCATTCCGGCGTCGCACATGGCAGACAGGGTTTCCTCATTCTCGCAAGCCGGGCCGATGGTGCATATGATTTTGGTTTTTCGCATGCCTGATTCCTCCGTCCGTCTTTTTAATCAGCGGGTTGTTCCGTCAGTTTCCACTGCCAGATCTGGTCGATTCTTCCCTTGTGGTACCTTTTCAGCAGGGGACATTGGATCTGCTGTCCGGTTTCGCCCTTTTCGATCAGAACAGGGATCACCGCGTCCCGCCTTGTTCCGTCGGGAAAAGCGCTGGTGTTGACCCGCTGACCGGTGGTCACGGCATAAAAGAGCTCCGGATTGTCCGGATCCCGGGCGGCAAGCAGAATCCCGTGCATCCCTCCGGGATAGGTGAAATGCAGCAGAACCGGCGAACCCTTCCCGCTCTGGTAATCCGCCCAGAGCGTTTCAAGGTCCCCGGAGACTCGGACCACGTTGCCCAGCTTTTCGCAGACCGGATCGTAAGTATAATAGATTTCCTCCGAAGTCACCAGCTCGGACATTCTGACCGGCGTGCAGTCAATCCCCAGATAGCTCAGCGCCATGGAGAAGATGGCCCTTGTGCATTTCCGGTTGGCCCCTTCCCTCAGGTCGTAGAAAATACTCTGCCAGTATCCCGGGGCGAACCAGGCGTCCTTCGGATTCTGGGCGATATAGCGGATTTTTCCGGCCTGAACAGGCACGGTTTTCCTGCTTCCTGTGCCGATCAGCAGATCGTGAACCTGGGGAAGAAGATCCATCTTCAGCGGTGCCGGCTCCCTGATGATGATTTGAATCTCACGGACGGCGGATTGCCGGTGAAGGGCGGAAGCGGTGACTTCCACGGTCCAGACGCCGGGGGTCAGGTCGTTGGGAAAAAGAACGTTCAGATCCGAAAACACCGTCTGATCCGAGCGGAGCGTATAGGTCACGGAGCGGCTGGGTTCAAACCCGTCCGCAGCGTGCCGCTGGGTCCGGAAGGCGATGTTTTCTCCGGAAGGATTCCTGACCCGGAGTGTCAGCTTTTCCGCGTTTCCGGTTTCCGCGTCAAAATAAACATAGTGCTGAAGCACATTGGTAAACTCGGTCGCGCTTCGGGGAATAACCTGAAGCGTAACGCGCTGTCCATCCGCCCGGGCCGGGCTGAAACAGCAGACAAGCCAGGCCAGCCACAGGGCAAGAATACCGGCGGCTCCATATCGTCTCAATGTGCCTCAGTCCTCCTTCTCCGCAGACTGTACACCCGCACATCCGGTGTTTTCCCGCCGGAGCATTTCTCCGCGGACTTCAGGCCGCATGATAAAACAGGGACCGCGGGGCCGGATCCGCCGATCCGCCCTCCACAGCCCCTTTCTTTCCGTTTGTCAATCCCCTTTGAGCTGATCCGTCAGTTCACCGATCTTCTGGTCCATCTGACCGCTGAACTGCCTCAGACCTTCCTCCAGACTGTCCAGGGCTCCGTTTACCTTTTCCGCGGCTTCCTGCGCGGAAGGAACTCCGTCAAACAGGTTCTGAATGGATTCCTTCACGGATGGCGTCTGATCCGCATCCGGCTTTTCCACGCGGATAACAGGAACCTCTTCTTCAGCATCTTCCTCCGTCTTTTCCCCTGTCGGATTGCCGGGGTCATCGTCCGGAATCTCTTGCCCTTCATCCGGCATTTCGGCGGAAGCACCTGATTCCTGAGCGGATTCCGGCTGTTCCCCGGCAGCTTCGTCCGCGAAGTCTTCTCCGGGCTTCTCCGTCCCGGCATCCTCATTCTCCGGGAATTCGGTTTCCTCCGGGGATTCGGTTTCCTCCGTTTCCGCAGCTTCCTCCCCGGGCTCATCCCGGAGCGCTTCCTGGGCCGCCTTGACGCCCGCCAGGCGCTCCGCCCGCAGGTCGTTCAGCCGCTCGTCAAGCTTCTGCAGTTCGTCCAGCTCCTCCTCCAGTTCCTCCGGAAAACGTTCTCCTTTTTGCCACAGGGCGTAGGATTTTTCGCCGAAATCGCTGAGAATCTCCGTCCTGCGGTTCATCAGGTTCATCTCATCAACCTTGGATCTGGTATTGGTTGCGATATTGGACGCCGCGTTTCCGATGGCCTCCATCCCTTTAATCCAGATGCCCTTCACCGCTGCTCCCAGATCTGCCATGGATGTCCGTCCTCCTTTCCTTCAGGGGCTTACATATGCGCCTTGATATTCTCCGCGATCTGCGGACCGGTCAGTCCGTATTCCTTCAGCAGATCCGCCGGCTTTCCGCTCTGACCGAACACATCGTTGATTCCGATCTTGTGGAAGGACTCAACGCCGTGGCCGATGATCTCAGCGGCGACCGTATCGCCAAGCCCGCCGATGATGCTGTGTTCCTCAAGCGTGAATACTTTCCTGCATCTGGCCGTATATTCCCTGGCCAGATCCCCGTCAAAAGGCTTGATGGTATGGAAGGAAACCAGCGCCATGTCGATTCCTTCGCCTGCCAGAATGTCGACCGCCTCCAGGGCGTGCTCCTTCAGAATGCCGCAGGTGAAAAGAACGCCGTCCCGGCCGTCCTTCAGCACCACGCCTTTTCCGACCTCAAAGGGGTGCGGATCATATACGGGCGAAGGAAGGCGGGCGGTCCGGATGTACACCGGTCCATCGATTTTCGCGGCGGCTTCCACGCACTGATAGCATTCATTGGCGTCGCTGGGCACAAACACGGTCATGTTCGGAAGCACGCGCATCAGCGCAATATCCTCGATCGCCTGGTGGCTTCCCCCGTCTTCTCCCAGCGTAATGCCCGCGTGGCTGAAGCCGAACTTGACGTTGAATTTCGGATAGCAGACCCCGTTGCGGATCTGATCGTAGCTCCGCCCCGCGAACACCGCGAAAGTGGAACAGAAAGGGATCAGGCCCATGGTGCTCATGCCGGCGGCGATATCCACCATGTCCGCTTCCGCGATACCGCAGTCATAGAACCGGTTCGGAAATTCCTTTTTGAATGCGTTGGTCATGGTGGCGGCGGCGAGATCCGCGTCCAGCACGACGACCTTCTCGTTGGTTTCTCCCAGCTTGCAAAGGGCTTCGCCATACGCGACCCGTACTGCTTTCTTCTCCATTTTCTCAGCCCTCCAATTCCTTCAGTGCCTGTGCGGCCTGTTCCGCGTTCGGAGCTTTTCCGTGCCAGCCCACCTGGCCCTCCATGAAGCTGACGCCCTTTCCCTTCAGCGTGTTCAGCAGAATGTACCTGGGCTTCCCGGGGCACGCCGGCGCGCGCAGCGCGTCCAGCACCTGCTGCATGTCGTTTC
>CAMVDI010000098.1 GCA_947166205.1 uncultured Clostridia bacterium | reverse complement strand
TGGACAGGTCGTCCGATCCGATCTTGATGTTCGCCACGGCGTCCACCAGCACGGAGATATACTCCTTCGTCGGAACCGGCTGGGCCGTCTTGATGTCCACCTGCGTCAGGCACATGTCCAGATGGTCGATCCGCTCGATGGTCGGAATGTAGAAGGTGGCGCCGCCGCGGACGATCCGGTAGCCGAACTTCTTGGTGGATACGGATCCGTCCGAGTTCCTGACCTTATAGTTCCGGCGCAGCAGGCCGGAGATGATCAGCGCGGTATCCGGAGGGGCAATCCTGTACCGGGGAAAGAACTTGATCAGAATGATCAGGATGGCAATCCCGAGGAGAATCCAGGTCCAGTTGGTCTGAATAAACGAGAGTACGTTGTTGTCCATGTTTGCGCTCCTTTCAAAATGTCGTACAGGGTCAGCCGGGCGGGATGCCCGCCCTCATCACGGACAGGATAGCACGCTCCCCGCCCGCGAAACAGCATCAAAACGGAAAAATAGACCCGGCTTTTCCGCCTGGCGCGGCATAAAAAAGCCGGACGCGGCCTTTGCCGCGGGGATCTCACTCCCCGGGGGCGCCCTCCGGTTCCCACTCGGTCATCTCTTCGATCACTCCCGTGATTCTCCCCAGTCCCGCCGCGTCTTCCTCCGAAAACCGGCTGTATTCCGGGCTGTCGATGTCCAGAACGGCGGCCGGTTTTCCCCCGCGGTGCAGGGGAAGCACGATCTCCGACCTGGACGCGCTGTCGCAGGCGATATGTCCGGGAAACTGGTGAACGTCGGGAACGATCTGGATCTCATCCTTCTCAACCGCCGTCCCGCATACGCCTTTCCCCACCGGGATATGGACGCAGGCCGGCTTTCCCTGAAAGGGTCCGACGGTCAGCTGACCCCCGCGGAGCAGATAGAAGCCCGCCCAGTTCAGTCCCGGAAGCGAATCCATCAGCAGCGCGGAGATATTGCTCATCGCGGATACGTACCAGGGATCCGCCAGAATCATCTCCCGTACCTGGCTGTACAGCAATTCATAATCCGTCATCGATTCTCATTCCCTTCCGCCGTATTGTAGCACACGCCGCCCCCCGAAAGCAAGCAGGAACACGGGGGGAGGTCCTTTTGTGCGAATCGCGCAAGGGGACGGTCCTTTTGTGTTTTTCTGTCTCGTGCAGGGGGACGCCGCACAGGTGAACGCCGTTCCCTTTTCCCTTTCTGTTCCGCTGTTCTTCCATTGTGTTCTCTGTACCTCCATTATTGACGAAAAGCCGCTCAGAATGCTAAGATTTGTTCCAACCGATAGCCGGAACCGTTCTCAGAGGCCGCTCCGTGGTATCCGCTCCCGGAAGCATCACCCCGGAAGCCTCTCTCAGGTACCTCTCCCGGAGACTTCTCCCGGAGACCACCCCCCCCGGCGAGAAAAACGGCGAAAATGGCTGCCATCCTCCGGACGCTCTGCGTATATACAGGTGAATGCGGGCTGCGAAACAGGAGTGCGGAGGATTCCGTGAAACGGATGCGCCCGCGGCAAAACGATCCGCGGCAGAACGATCCGCGGTGAAGTGTCGCGGCGGGCACGGTTCTGAAACCCCGCCCGGAGGAGAAAGGATGGCGTTGAAACATGGAAAGAACACTGCAGCAGCTTTTTGATTATCAGAGGTTTGAGGAGAATCCCGACCTGGCCCGGGTGATTGACGAGGTGCATGCCAAATATGCCGCCCGGAAGACGGGTATCCGGGAGCTGGATCTCTCCGAAATGCAGATGGCATCAGCGGCCGGGATCAACGTTCCGATGATGCGGGACAAAAAGGAAGATCTCTGATCCATTGACCCCCATGCCGGCGCGGCTCCGGCACAGTCAAATCGTGAAAGCCGCCGCGGAAAGGGACTTTCACATCACGCGCGCCCGGCATCCGCTTTCCGCGGTAATTCCCGGATTCCGGCGCGCCGGCGAAGCCCGGCCCGGCGGAGCCGTATCCCGCTCCGGCGGCAGGGTGACGGAAACAGCGAGGGATGAAAACGATGGCGCCTGATTTGGAAACGATCTATACCCAGTATCACGGCAAGGTCATGGGCTACATCTATGCCCGGATCCGGAACCACGCGGAGGCGGAGGACATCTGTTCCGATGTGTTCGAGAAGGTGCAGCGGAAGCTGGCGGGTTTTGATCCTTCCAGGGCTTCCGTCAGCACCTGGATCTTCACGATCACGCGGAACACCATGATCGACCATTACCGACGCAGCCGGCCGTCCGAGGAGCTGGATGAGAATCTTTCAGACAGCACGGAGCTGGATGAAGGCCTGCTGAACAGCGAAACCCTGACCGAACTGGCCAACGCCCTCAGATCCCTGCCAGAGGAGATGAGGGATATTGTCGTTCTGCGCTATTATGACGGAAAGCCCCTGACGGAAATCGCTGAGATGATGGGGCTGAGCTACGGCGCCGTGAAGCTGCGCCATCAGGCTGCCCTGACCAAACTACGCAAGCTCATGGCCTGACGCGGAATGGCCCAGGCCCCCCGGGCAGCCTTGCCCGATCCCAAAATACCGAAAAGCCCCGCTCCCACAGCGGGGCTTTTCGGTATCCTTCCCGATTCTCAGAAAGCGGACCGCCGCAGTCCCATTGTCCGGCTGCGGCGGTCCATTTCCTTATTCGGTGAAAAGAGGGGTGGAGTAATACCGGTCGCCGCTGTCCGGCAGGATCGCGACGATCACCTTGCCCTTGTTCTCCGGGCGTTTCGCCAGCTCGATGGCGCCGTGCAGCGCCGCGCCGGAGGAAATGCCTACGGAGATGCCCTCCTTGCGGGCCAGCAGCTTCGCGGCGGCGAAGGCATCCGCGGCCGCGGCCTTGAAAACCTCATCGTAGATCTTCGTGTTCAGCACTTCCGGCACAAAGCCCGCGCCGATGCCCTGAATCTTGTGGGGACCGCTGCGGCCTTCGGAGAGAACGGGAGAATCCTCCGGCTCGAGGGCGACCACCCTGATCTCCGGATTCTGTTCCTTCAGGTATTCTCCCGTGCCGGTCAGGGTGCCGCCGGTGCCGACGCCCGCGATCAGGATATCCACCTTTCCGTCGGTGTCGTTCCAGATCTCAGGGCCCGTGGTTTTCCGGTGAACGGCTGGATTGGCCGGGTTCACAAACTGGCCGGGGATGAAGCCGCCGGGTATTTCCTTCGCCAGCTCCTCCGCCTTCGCGATGGCGCCCTTCATGCCCTTCGCGCCCTCGGTGAGCACCAGCTCGGCGCCGTAGGCCTTCAGAATATTGCGGCGCTCAACGCTCATGGTCTCCGGCATGGTCAGGATGATCCGGTACCCCTTGGCCGCGGCGATGGAGGCCAGGCCGATGCCGGTGTTTCCGGAGGTGGGCTCGATGATGACGCTTCCCTCCTTCAGCAGGCCCTTCGCCTCCGCGTCCTCGATCATCGCCTTGGCGATCCGGTCCTTGACGCTGCCTGCGGGATTGAAGTATTCCAGCTTGACGAGCACGGTAGCCTCGAGCCCCAGCTCCTTTTCGATGTTCACAACCTCCACCAGGGGGGTGTTTCCGATCAGTCCGAGCGTTCCCTTATAGATCTTCGACATCGTTCTCTGCCTCTCTTTTCCATAATGATGACCGTGATGATCAAAGTGATGATCCATGAAACAGGCTGATCTATATTCTATCTCGCGTCAGCCCCTTTTTCAAGATCCGCCGCGGCGTCATCGCTTCTCATCCGCCGGGGCGTCCTTGCGGCCCATCCCTGTCCGCGGCCAAATCCCTGCCCCTCACGCGTATCCGCGCCGGAACCCTTCGGCGTCTCAGCGCGGGGATGCCCTTCCTCAGCGCTTCATCCGCTCACGCCCCGCAGGAACCGGTCTGTACCTCCGCCCGCACGGAGCCGCCGGCGCTCCCCGCCGGCGCGGACTGCCTCCGCTCATAGTCCTCGAGGGCCGCCTGGATCGCCTCCTCCGCCAGAACGCTGCAGTGCATCTTGTAATCCGGCAGCCCGTCCAGCGCCTCGGCCACCGCCTTGTTGGTCAGCTTCCGCACCTCGCTCAGCGGCTGGCCCTTGATCAGCTCCGTCGCCATGGAGCTGGAGGCGATGGCGCTGCCGCAGCCGAAGGTTTCAAACTTCACGTCCTCGACGACGCCGTCCTCGATTTTCAGATACATCTTCATGATATCGCCGCACTTGGCGTTGCCGACCTCTCCCACGCCGTTCGCATCCTCGATGACGCCCACGTTCCGGGGATTGCGGAAATGGTCCATTACCTTCTCGCTGTAGAGTGCCATAATCCAGTTCCCTCCTTACAGAATAAACGGTTTCTTTCCGGCGTTGAGATCCCGCCAGATCGGCGAGAAGCCGCGCAGATACCCGACGACGTCCCCTACGGCGCGGATGACCTCCTCCGCGTCCGCCTCCGTGAAATCCTCTCCGATGCTCAGCCGAAGGGATCCGTGGGCCACATCGTGGACCCTCCCGATGGCCAGCAGCACGTGGCTCGGGTCCAGGGACCCGGACGTACACGCGCTGCCGGAGGAGGCGCAGATGCCCCGGTCGTCCAGCAGAAGCAGCAGGGATTCGCCCTCAATCCCCTCAAAGCAGAAGCTGACGTTCCCCGGCAGCCGGCGCTCCGCGTCCCCGTTCAGGGCGGAATGCGGGATTCCGGAGAGTCCCTCGATCAGCCTGTTCCGCAGCCCGGTGATCCGGGCGGCCCTCTCCGCCATTCCGTCGGCCGCCTCCTTCAGCGCCTCAGCCATGGCGCAGATGCCCGGCACGTTTTCCGTCCCCGCCCGTTTCCCGCGTTCCTGGGCGCCGCCCTCGATCAGGTTCGTCAGCCGGACCCCCTTGCGCGCGTACAGGAAGCCGACGCCCTTCGGGCCGTGGAATTTGTGCGCGGAGGCGGAGAGCAGATCAAAACCGTCCTCCGCGGCGTTCACCGGAATATGCCCCACGGCCTGAACGGCGTCCGTGTGAAACAGCACCCCCTTCGCCCGGCAGATGCGGGCAATCTCGCGGATCGGCTGGATGGTGCCGATCTCGTTGTTGGCATACATGACCGATACGAGGCAGGTGTCCTCCCGGATAGCGGCTTCCGCCTCCTCAGGGATGACAATGCCGTTCCCGTACACGGGCAGCAGCGTGATCTCAAATCCTTCCCCCTCCAGCCGCTTCAGCGTGTGCAGCACGGCGTGGTGTTCAAAGGCGGTGGAGACGATATGCTTCTTCCCCTTCGCGCGGCCGGCCTCCGCGGCGGACCGGATCGCCTGGTTGTCCGCCTCGCTCCCGCCGGAGGTGAACAGGATTTCCCGCGGCTCCGCGCCGATCACCCCGGCGATCTCCGCCCGCGCCTGCTCAAGGGCCTCCTTGGCTTTCTGGCCATGGGCATAAAGGCTGGAAGGGTTCCCCCAGGTCTCCTCCGAGAGGGTCATCAGGGTCCGGAGAGCCCTTTCGCTCATCCGGGTGGTGGCGGCGTTGTCGGCATAAATCACGGTGGGTAACTCCTTTCGGATGGTCATTCGGACCCGGCCTGCGGGTTCCAGGGCGTAATGCTCATTCGGGCCCGGCCTGCTGACCTGCGGCGAAACGTTCATTCAGGCCCGTTTCCCGGATCCGAGACGAAGTATACATCCATTCACCTACCATGTCAATAGGTAATAAGCCGGATTTCAAAAAGATCGTACATCCGGGTTTCTCCCCGGGAAAGTTCCGCCAGTCTCTCCCGCCGGAATCCAGGCAGTCCTCCCCTTCCCCGGATTTCGGACCCGCGGATCGGAAGGCCGCGCAAAAAAACGGGCGAAGATGCTTTCGCACCCCCGCCCGTGAGTCCCGAAGTCCTCACTCCAGGCTTACCGGCTCTCCTCCGGCGCCCGCTCAAAGGTAATCTCCTGGCCGTCCGTTTCCTCCATGCCGTACCAGACCAGCTGAAGGTTGTCCTCCGTGCCGGCAAACTTCAGGGATCCCCACAGCCCCGTCGCGGTCTGAGTCTCCTGAGCCTTGTCATCCGTCGGAAGATCATATTTGGTCCCTTCCGTGTAGATGAAAGCATCATAGTCGCAGTCATAGTAGGCGGTTCCCCGGATGACCCACGCGCCGTGGGAGATGGGCGAGGTGATTTCCACATTCCATCCGCCGGAGATTTCCGGGGTGACATTAATCACGGTGAACTGCGTATCCTTCTCAAGCCACTCGCCGGAGAAATAGGGATTCTGTTCCTCCTCCGCCGGAGACGCCGTGTAGGAGCCGCCGGTCACTTCCTGGATCGCTCCGTCCTTCACGAGCAGATCAAAACCGTATACCTCGTTGCAGACCCGATGCTCGGTATAGTGCCGGATATGAACCGTGACCTCTCCGTCGCCGGTAGGCGCGTACTGGGCCACAAACGCCCCGTCCACATAGTTCGCCTCAACCAGATCAACCACGCTGTTATCCTGGGCCATCTCGTCCGCGGTCCAGTCCCCTTTTTCATCCGGATCCACCTGGACGGTAAGGATGTAGTTCCCATTCTCAATATTGCCCGTCACCTTGGAGGCCGGCGCCGTCCCCGCCTCGCTTTCAGCGAAAACGATATTCAGGGAGAAAAGCATGGCCAGAGCCAGACCCAGCGCAAGAATCTTTTTCATCATCCAACTCACCTTCTTTTCGTTATCGGCAGGGAGACGGTTTCCGTAATCTCTCTGTCTGAGTGTTTATACGCTTCTTTTTCCCTCCTGGCAAGGAAAAGTTGAAAAAATTCCCTTCCCTCTTCCAAAAAAATCACTTCAAGGAAT
>CAMVDI010000097.1 GCA_947166205.1 uncultured Clostridia bacterium | reverse complement strand
GGCTACATCATCCTCATGTCCGGGACGGACGTCATCTCCATCTATATTTTCCTGCAGTATTTTGAGAACCTGGATGTGGCCCTGGACGAAAGCGCCGTGCTGGAGGGATGCACCTATTTCGGGGTTTTCTTCAAGATCCTGCTGCCGCTGACCGTTCCGGCCATCGTGACGGTGGCGGTGCTGAAGGGCGTTGGCGTCTACAACGAATATTACAACGCGAACCTTTACCTGAACTCCGGAAAGTTTTATACTGTGTCCACGGCGCTGTATTCCTTCTCCGGGCCCTACAAGAGCCAGTTCAACATCATCTGCGCCGGCGTGCTGCTGACGCTGCTGCCTCCCCTGGCGGTCTTCCTGATCTTCCAGAAGCAGGTCTACGCCGGACTGGCCAGCGGCTCCGTGAAGGGATAACCGCCGCGTGAACCGGGGATCCGGGAAGAAATCCGGCCCCGGGGAGGACGAACCATCCGGAGCGGAGCTCCGGAAAACAAATACATCCGCGGAAACGCGGAGAGAAGGATCGGCATGAAGAAGGTCAACATGCGGGATATCGCCGGCGCCGTGGGCGTCAGCGCGGTTACGGTCTCCAGAGCTCTTTCGGGAAAGCCCGGGATGAGCGAAAAAATGCGGGAGCGGATCCTCCGGAAGGCCCGGGAGATGGGCTATGAAGCCGGAAGCGGGGAAACGCCCGCGCCGCAGCATCTGGATATCGGCATCCTCGTTCCTGAACCCTTCTTTCATGCCGATTCCTTTTACGCCAACGTGTACAAGCGGCTGGTTCAGGAGCTGATGGAGGCGGGGCACTACGCCCTGCTGGAGCTGACCACCCGGGAGGATGAGGCGGCGCTGCGGCTGCCGAAAGTGCTGGAGAACCGGAAGGTCAGCGGGCTGATTCTGCTGGGCCAGCCCCGGAAGGAATACTTCCGTTTCATCGCGGGGAAGGGGATCCCCACCGTTTTTCTGGACTTTTATGACGAACAGGCCAGCGCGGACGCGGTGGTGGGGGACAACAGCTACGGCTGCTACCGGCTGACCTCCCACCTGATCAAGAACGGGCATACCCGCATCGGCTTTGTGGGCAACTACCGGGCCACCAGCTCCATCATGGACCGGTATCTGGGGTATTACCGGGCCATGCTCGCCCACAGTCTGCCCCTGCGGGAGGACTGGATCGTGATGGACCGGGACGCGGACAACCGGCTGGCGGAGCGGCTCAGCCTGCCGGAGGAGATGCCCACCGCCTTTGTCTGCAACTGCGACCTGGTGGCCCGGCGGCTGATGAATCAGCTGGCGGAGATGGGAATCCGGGTGCCGGAGGATGTCAGCGTCACCGGATATGACGACTTTGAGGCGGAGCCCGCGCCGGGCCCGGGAATCAGCACCTTCCGGGTCGATATGTACGCCATGGCCGACATGGCGGTGCGGCTGATTCAGGAGCGGTGCGCCGGATCGGATTCCCCCTTCGGGCGGACGGTCATCGGCGGGCAGCCGGTCTACCGCGAGTCGGAGAGCGTGCCGCGGAACCTGGGGAAAAACGAAGGAGAATGATCATGCTGAGAACGGAGCTGAAGGATCATCTGACGGGAAAGATTCTCCCCTTCTGGGAGAAGCTGAAGGATGAGGCCCACGGCGGCTTCATCGGATACGTGGACAAGGAGCTCAGGCCCGTGCCCGAGGCGGACCGGGGATGCATCCTGCACAGCCGGATCCTCTGGACCTTTGCCACCGCCGCCCGGGTGACGGGAAACCCGGAATACCGGGCCTTCGCGGACTGGGCGTATCAGGCCCTGGACCGGTTTGAGGACCGGGAGAACGGGGGCGTGTACTGGAGCGTGACCTTCGACGGCCGCCCGGCGGACACGACGAAGCATACCTACTGCCAGGCCTTCGCCATCTACGGCCTGGCGGCCTACTACCGGCTGACGGGAAAGCGGGAGGCGCTGGAGAAGGCCCGGAAGCTTTTCCGGGTCATAGAGGACAGATGCACCGTATACAACGGATACGGCGAAGCCTACCGGGCGGATTTCTCCCCGGAGAGCAACGAGAAGCTCAGCGAGAACGGCGTCATGGCCACCCGGACCATGAACACCGTGCTCCACGTGGTGGAAGCCTATACCGAGCTGCACCGGGCGGAGCCCTCGGACCCGGTCTGGCACGCGGCGGTCCGGGGCATGAAGATTCTGAAGGACCGGATGTACAACCCGGGGAAGCACCGGCTGGAAGTCTTCTTTGACGACGAGTACCGGCCGCTGCTGGATATGCAGAGCTACGGCCACGACATCGAGAGCGGCTGGCTGCTGTGGGACGCGGCGCGGGAATTCTTCCCCGAAGGCGAGCTGGCGCCCTGGCGGGAGATGTGCCTTGACCTGCTCAGGAGCGTGCGGAAGAGGGCGTTCACGGACCACGGGCTGAAGAACGAATGGGTCGCCGGGGAAGTGAACGAGCTCCGGATCTGGTGGGTCCAGGCGGAAACCATGCTGGGCCTGGCCTGCGGATGGGAGATGACGGGGGACGAAGGCTGGCTGCGGGATCTTCAGACCCAGTGGCGGACCGTGCAGCGGATGATCGTCGATCCCCGGCCGGACGGGGAATGGTACTGGTCCGTCCATGAGGACGGCAGCCTGACGGACCGGCCCATGGTGGAGGAGTGGAAATGCCCCTATCACAACGGGCGGATGTGCATGCGGCTGATGGAGGCGGATCTGCCGGTCTGACCGGGGGAACGGGCCTCCCTCCGGCCCGGGACGCAAGACGGCTGACCGGGCTGAGGGGAAGCCGGAACGAAGGAACGGAAACAAAAAATTCATCATCGCGGGAAAGCGCCGCGAAAAGGAGAGAAAGATGAGCGAAATCAGAATGCTGAACGCCGGAAACCTGCCGAACATTCCCTGGCAGGAGAGGAGCGGGGACCGGAAGGAAGGGGCGCCCCTCTGGCGCTACTCGGAAAACCCGATTCTGGGGCGGAACCCCACCCCGGAAATCTCCCGGATCTTCAACAGCGCCGTGGCGCCCTGGGAGGACGGATTCATCGCCGTGCTCCGGGGAGAACAGGTGAACGGCATCCCCCATGTCTATCTGGGCCACTCCAGGGACGGCATTCACTGGGACGTCGAGCGGGAGAAGGTGCCCTTCACCGATGAAAAGGGCGAGCCCATGCTGCCCCACTACGCCTACGATCCCCGGCTGGTGAAGGTGGAGGATACCTATTACATCATCTGGTGCACGGACTTCTTCGGCGCCGCCATCGGCATGGCGAAGACGAAGGACTTCAGAACCTTCACCCGGGTGGAGAACCCCTTCATCCCCTTCAACCGGAACGCTGTGCTCTTCCCCCGGCGGATCGGCGGCACCTACAAGCTGCTTTCCCGCCCCTCCGACAGCGGCCATACGCCCTTCGGGGACATCTTCCTGTCCGAATCGCCGGACATGATCTACTGGGGACGGCACCGCCACGTGATGGGCCGGGGCCGGGAATGGTGGGAGTCCGTCAAGATCGGCGCCGGCGCGGCGCCCATCGAGACCACGGAGGGCTGGCTCATGTTCTATCACGGCGTGTCCAGCACCTGCAACGGCTTCGTCTACTCCATGGGCGGCGCCATCCTCGACATCGATGAACCCAGCCGGGTGCTGTACCGGTGCGAAAACTACCTGCTGACGCCGGAGGAGCCCTATGAGGTGACCGGGTTCGTGCCCAACGTGGTCTTCCCCTGCGCCACGCTGCAGGACGAGGCCACCGGGCGGATCGCCATCTACTACGGATGCGCTGACACCCACGTGGGCCTGGCCTTCACCCGGGTGGACGAGGTGGTCCGGTATATCAAGGACCACAGCGTGCTGAACCCGGGCGACGACGAGGCGGTGCATCACTACTGATCCCCGCCGGGGGCGGGACCCCGGATGAAGAATGAAACAATCCGTCCCGGAGCAGCCCTCCGGGACAGTTTTCAGGAGGAGAGATCATGCGCGCGAGAAGCTTTGATTCCCTGATGGAATCCTATGAACGGCTGCTGGCCCGGCCCAACCCGGCGGACGAGCATTTCTACAACGGCCTTTACACCCGGTACAGGAACCCGGTGCTGACCCGGGAGCACATCCCCCCGTTCTGGATGTACGACGTGAACCCGGAGACCAACCCCTTCATGATGCAGCGGCTGGGCGTGAACGCCACGCTGAACAGCGGCGCCCTGAAGGTGGGGGACAAATACTGCCTGGTGGTCCGGGTCGAGGGCATGGACCGGAAAAGCTTCTTCGCCGTGGCGGAGAGCGACCGGCCCACGGAGGGCTTCCGCTTCCGGGACCGGCCGATCCTGCTGCCGGACACGGAGGAGCAGGAGACCAATGTATACGACATGCGGCTGACCCGGCATGAGGACGGATGGATCTACGGCGTTTTCTGCTCCGAGAGCAAGGACCCCTCCAATCCGGACCTTTCCGCGGCCGTGGCGGCGGCGGGCATCGTCCGGACGAAGGATCTGGAAACCTGGGAGCGGCTGCCGAACCTGAAGACGCTCCGGTCCCCCCAGCAGCGGAACGTGGTGCTCCATCCCGAATTTGTGCACGGAAAATACGCCTTCTATACCCGGCCGATGGATGACTTTATCGAGACGGGCAGCGGCGGAGGCATCGGCTTCGGGCTGTGCGATGACATCACGAACCCGGTCATCGACGAGGAGAAGATTATCAGCCGCCGCCGGTATCACACGATCACCGAAAGCAAGAACGGCGCCGGCGCGGTGCCCATCCGCACGGACCGGGGCTGGATCCATCTGGCCCACGGCGTCCGGAACACGGCGGCGGGGCTGCGGTATGTGCTGTACGCCTTTGCCACGGACCTGGAGGATCCCTCCAGGATCATCGCCGAGCCCGGCGGCATGCTGCTGGGGCCCATGGGCCGGGAAAGGACGGGCGATGTGAGCAATGTGGTCTTCACCAACGGCGCCATCGCGGACGACAACGGAAAGGTCTATCTGTACTACGCCTCCTCCGACACCCGGATGCATGTGGCGGAGACGGACGTTGAGCGGCTGAAGGATTATGTTTTCAACACGCCGGAGGACGCGCTGCGGTCCGTGGACTGCGTGAAGCAGCGAATCGAACTGATCGACAGGAATCTGGCATGGCTGCGTCGAAAAGATTAATACGGGGATGACTCAGCGCGTGGGGAGAATGCCTTCCCGCGCGCTGAGCCATGAAAAGGAGCGGCGCGGCGGCGCGCGGGAAGGGAGGACTGGGATACGATGCTGAAGATTTCTCCGCTGTTTTCGGACGGGGCGGTGCTGTGCCGCAGAAAGGAAATCCGGGTTTTCGGCGAAGGGGAGGACGGCGCCCGGATCCGCTGCGAGCTGCTGGACGGCCGGGACCGCCTGCTGGCCCGGGGAACGGGGACGGTGAGGGACGGCCGGTTTCTCATCCTGCTGCCGCCCCAGGAAGCCCGGACCGGATGCCGGCTGACGCTGACGGACGGGAAGGACACCTTCTGCGCGCTGGACATCTCCGTGGGAGAGGTCTTTCTCGCGGGGGGCCAGAGCAATATGGAGCTTGAGCTGCGGAACGCGGATGAGGGTCCGGAGCTCATTCCGGGGCATGTGAATCCCATGGTCCGGTACTTCAACGTGCCCAAATTCCCCCGCTTCTGCCCGGAGAGGGACGAGGCCTGGGAAAAAGCCGGATGGCAGGCCATCGGGCCGGGCCGGGGGAAGGACATGAGCGCCGTGGCCTATTTCTTCGCCATGAAGCTGCAGCGGCATCTGCAGGTGCCCGTGGGCATCGTGGACTGCTACTGGGGCGGCACCTCGGCCACCTGCTGGATGGACGGGGAATGGCTGGGGCGGACGGCGGAGGGAACCCGCTACGTGACGGAATACGCCGCCCAGTCCGCCGGGATCACCATGGAGGCTTATCTGGAAAAGGAAAAGGCTTTCCAGGAGGAGATGGACCTCTGGAACGGAAAGGTGGAAGCCTACCGGAAGGAGCATCCGGGCTGCCCCTGGGAGGAGATCGAGGGGGCGGTGGGAATCTGTCCCTGGAATCCGCCGGCGGGTCCCGGATCCCCCTACCGTCCCGCCTCCCTCTACGCAACCATGCTGGAGCCGGTCACGCCCCTGGCGCTGACGGGCATCCTGTACTACCAGGGGGAGGAGGACGCCTGCAGGACAGAGCATTACGACGTGCTGATGATGTCCCTGATCGACAGATGGCGCGGCGCCTTCCGGGATGAGCTGCTGCCCTTCCTGTTCGTCCAGCTGCCCATGTGGATCGACCGGGGCGCGGAGGATACCGGGAACTGGGCGGCGCTGCGGCTGAGCCAGAGCAAAACCCGGGACCGGATGCGGAACACGGGGATGGTCTGCCTGCTGGATCAGGGGGAATACGGCAACATCCATCCCACCAACAAGCGCGTGGTCGGGGAGCGGCTGTTTGAACTGGCCCGGAAGGAGATCTACGGCGAAGCGGGACAGACGTCGCCCCGGGTTGTCCGGAGACAGATCGAAAACGGGATGATGACCCTGTGGACGGATCAGGCGCTGATGACCCGGGACGGCGGGGAGCCGGTCCTGATGGAGCTGGCCGGGGCGGACGGGAAGTACGTGCCCGCCCGGGCGATGCTGGAGGGCCCCATGCTGCACCTGACCGCCGCGGGGGTGGAGGATCCGCTTCATGTCCGATACGCCTGGCGGGACTGGGCGGAGGTCAACCTTTTCGGCGGCATATCTTGTATCCTAACCATTAGATGAATCGACCATCTCTTGCTCTCGCAGAGAAA
>CAMVDI010000096.1 GCA_947166205.1 uncultured Clostridia bacterium | reverse complement strand
CAGGAGGTTTTCTCCTATGTCCAGTCCCGGACGGACAAGGTGGTGGCCACCTTCACCGTGCAGGACGTGGGCTATCTGTACCGGGGCGGCCGCTGCAGCGGGCTGGAGGCGCTGGGCGCAAAGATGCTCCGGATCCGGCCCGCCATCCTGGTCGAGGGCGGCAGAATGCGGCCGGGCCAGAAGTACCGCGGCGCCTATGACCACTATCTGAAGCACTATATCCGGGATACGCTGAAGAGCGTTGAGAACGTGGACTACAAGCGGGTGTTCATCACCCATTCCCCCTGCGAGGAGGGGATGGCCGCCTTCGCGGCGGAATGCCTGAAGGAATACGGGCATTTCCGGGAGATCCTGGATACCACCGCCGGCGGGACGGTCTGCACCCACTGCGGACCCAACACCCTGGGCATTCTGTTCATGAGGAAATGATATGCGCAATCCGAAAACCGCCGCGGGGCTGATCGTGCTGGGGGTGCTTCTGCTGGCGCTCGGAATCATGATCGGCCGGATGATTCCCACCGTGGGGGCCGTCCGGCTGGAGATGAGCCTGACCCCCACCCCGGAGCCGGAATGGCCGGCCTCCGTGCTGGCGGAGACGCCGGATCCCTCCCGGCCCACGGCGGAGCCCGTGCTGCGGGCGGGGATGACGGGCCAGGAGGTCAAGGATCTTCAGAGCCGCCTGTATACCCTGGGATACTACTCGGCGGAGATTGACGGGCAGTTCGGCGCCGCCACCCGGGAAGCGGTGGCCGCCTTCCAGCGGCGCAACGGGCTGGACGCGGACGGGATCGTCGGATCGGAAACCAGGAGCGTGCTCTTTTCTCCCGGGGCGAAGCCCTGGGCGGCGGAGGAGCCGTAGGGGCGGAAGAGAAGCACTGAGCCGGAAACGGGAGGAATGCGGGGATGGAAGGTCGCTTTGTCCGCTGCCTGATGGTGGAAACCGGCAGGGAATCGGTCGTCCGTCAGCTGCTGGCTGTCCGGAGGCTCGGGAAGGGCGTTTATCCGCAGAGGGTCCGGATCCGGCGGATCCGGGGCGTCTGGCGCAGGGATCTGACCCGGCTGCTGCCAGGATACATTTTTGTTTACACGGATGAAGAAGTGCCCATCTGGAAATATCAGTATATGGAGCATGTGCTGAAGGTGCTCCGGTATGACCGGGAGCCGGACGGCTACCTGCGGGGACCGGATCTGGAATTCGCCCGGACCGTCTCCGACCTGGACGGGAAACTGGATATC
Source organism: uncultured Clostridia bacterium (assembly GCA_947166205.1). The sequence continues at coordinate 5,563 of CAMVDI010000096.1, read as the reverse complement.
CTGAACGCCGTGGACGAGGACGGGATGATCCGGATCACGGATATCCTGATGAACACGCTGCACGCGGAAATCCTGAAGGTGGACAAGCGGAAGCGCCTGATCAAGCTGAAGGCGGACCTGCTGGGGCAGGAGCGGATTCTGTACATGAATTATCAGCTGATCGGGGACGACGGGGCGCCCATCGATCCGGTGACGGAGATGCTGGGGGACCCGGAGGACGAATGGCTTACCGCCTGGACGCCCGATTTTTCGGAGGATCTGGCGGAGGATCTGGACCGGGAGGCTCAGCTTCGCTGGGAGGAAGAGAACCGGACGGAGACGGAGGAGGAACCTCCGGAGGACGGGCCGTGATCTCATGACGGACGGAACGACAGGACCGGAAACGGAGAAGGGGGAGACGGGAACCATGAAAGTTGTGCTGGAGAACCTGACCAAGCGCTTTGCCTCCAGGGATAAAAAGGGCAGCGAAGTGACCGCGGTCAACAACTTCAACTTCGAGATCCCTGACGGACAGCTGGTGGGGCTGCTGGGACCGAGCGGGTGCGGAAAGAGCACCACGCTGAATCTGATCAGCGGGCTGGAGGCCCCCTCGGAGGGACGCATCCTGTTCGGGGACCGGGATGTGACAAACCTGCCTCCGGAGGACCGGGGCGTGGGCCTGGTCTTTCAGAACTACGCGCTGTATCCGCATCTGACCGTGGAGGAGAACATCATCTTTCCCCTGCAGAACCTGAAGGGAAAGCAGAAGATGACCAAGGCGGACATGCACGCGAAGGCCCTGGAGGCGGCCAGGCTGGTCCAGATCGACCAGCTGATGGGCCGCAAGCCGAAGGAGCTTTCCGGCGGCCAGCAGCAGCGGGTGGCCATCGCCCGGGCGCTGGTCAAGATTCCCAACGTGCTGCTGCTGGACGAGCCCCTGAGCAACCTGGACGCCCGGCTGAGGCTGCAGACCCGGGAGGAGCTGCGCAGGATCCAGCGGGACACGGGGGTCACCACCATCTTTGTGACCCACGATCAGGAGGAAGCCATGAGCATCTCCGACCTGATCATCGTCATGAAGGACGGAATCGTGAACCAGATCGGGGAACCCCAGAAGGTCTACGACGATCCTGAGAACCTGTTCGTGGCCCAGTTCCTGGGCACCCCGGCCATCAACGTGCTGGAAGGGGAAATCCGGGACGGAAAGCTGCGGATCGGCGCGGAGACGGTGCTGGACGCGGCGGGGAAAAAGGACGGGCCCGTCTGGGTGGGCATCCGTCCGGAAGGCTTTATCCTGGATCCGGAGGGCCCCTTCACCTGCGGGCTGGAGCGGGTTGAGGTGATGGGCCGGGACGTGAGCATGGTATGCAGCCATGAGAAAATGACCGGGCGGAATATCCGGGCGATCATTCCCGCGGATACCCGGGAAGGCACGCCGGGAAAGCAGGTCCGCTTCCGCCTGAAGCCCTACAAGGTGCATCTGTTCGACCGGGAGAGTGAGGCGCGGATATGAAGAGCAAGAACAATCTGAAAGCCTGGCTGTACCTGCTGCCCGCCATCCTGTTTCTGGCCGTGTTCATGGTCTATCCGCTGATTGACGTATGCGTCTACGCGGTGGAGGAAAACTACAGCTTCGCCAGGGGGGAGGCCACGGGCATCGGCCTGGCCAACTTCCGGTATGTGCTGAGCGATCCCTACTTCGTTCAGGCGGTCCGGAACACCTTCCTCATCGTCATCATCACCGTGCCGGTCAGCACGGGGGTCTCCCTGCTGATCAGCCTGGGGCTTTCCTCCATCAAAAAGCTGCAGAACGCCTTCCAGACCATCTACTTCCTGCCCTATGTGACCAACACGCTGGCCGTGGGCCTGGTGTTCATGATCCTGTTCCGCAAAACGGACTATACCGCGGGTCTGGTCAACCTGCTGCTGGAAAAGATCGGCCTGGGGGAGGTGGACTTCATCGAGGGGCCCTACTGGGCGAAGATGTTTGTCACCTGCTTCTATACGGTCTGGGTGGTCATGCCCTTCAAGATCCTGATCCTGACCAGCGCGCTGGCCAGCGTCAATCCCGACTACTACAAGGCCGCCCGGGTGGACGGGGCGTCCTCCTTCCGGATTTTCCGGAAGATCACGCTGCCCATGATCTCCTCCACCGTCTTCTATCTCATCATCACCGGCTTTATCGGCGCCTTCAAGGCTTACAGCGACGAGGTGGCGCTGTTCGGGACCAACCTGAACGCCGCGGGAATGAACACCATCGTGGGCTATGTCTACGACATGCTCTACGGATCCAGCGGCGGGTATCCCTCCTACGCGGCCGCGGCGGCGCTGATCCTGTTCGGCATCGTTTTCACCATCACCTATATCAACCTGACTGTCAGCAAAAAGACGGTTCAGTACATGTAAGGGGGCGGATGCATGAACGCGCAGAAAAAAAACAGCCCCCTGTCCATGGCGCTGATCTGTCTTTTCCTGACGATCTGGGCGCTGATCGTCCTGTTTCCCTTCTACTGGATGATCCTGACCAGCGTCAAGAGCTTCGCGGCCTACAACAGTGAGTACATCCCCCGGTTCTGGACCCCGAATCCCACGGCGGAGAACTACGTCTCCGCGTTTACCACCGTTCCGCTGGCCCGGTATTTTCTCAACACGCTGATCTTCACCGCGGCGACCACAGGGCTGATGATGCTGGTGATCGTGCCGGCGGCCTTCGCCTTCGCCCGGCTGGAATTCAAGGGAAAGAACGCGGTATTCGCGTTTTTCCTCAGCCTGATGATGATTCCCACGGAGCTGGTCATCATCACCAATTACGTGACCATCGTCAACTGGAATATGCGGAACACCTACCTGGGCCTGATCCTGCCCTCCGTGACCAGCATCTTCTACATCTACCTGCTGAAGGAAAATTTTGAGTCCATTCCGGATGAGCTGTACAAGGCCGCGAAGGTGGACGGAACCAGCGACCTGAAATATCTGACGCGGGTCATGATCCCCATCGCCCAGCCGACGATCGTCACCATCGTGATCCTGAAGGTGATCGAATGCTGGAACAGCTATGTCTGGCCCCGCCTGATCACCTATGATCAGAACTACTTCCTGGTTTCCAACGGCATCCAGCAGATCCGGGAAAGCGGCTTCGGCCGGGAAAACACCCCGGCCATGATGGCGGCGGTGGTGGTGATCAGCGTTCCGCTGATCGCGCTGTTCCTGATCTTCCGGAAGAAGATTATGGCCGGCGTATCGAGAGGGGGAACCAAGGGATGAAAAAGAAAGCCGCGCTGCTCTGCGCCCTGCTTCTGTGCCTGACGGCGCTGACCTCCTGCCACCACCAGGTGAACCGGGCCGGCTTCACCGTTCCGGAGAGCTTCGATGAGACCCAGCCGGTGGAGATCATCTTCTGGGCGAAGAATGACACGAACCAGACCCAGACGGACATCTACAAGAAGGCGATGGCGGATTTTCACGCGCTGTATCCCAACATCACCGTGACCATGCGCCTGTACACGGACTACAACCAGATCTACCGGGACGTGCTGACAAACATCTCCACGGATACCACGCCCAACGTCTGCATCACCTATCCGGATCACATCGCCACCTATCTGACGGGCAGCAACGTGGTGGTGCCGCTGGACGAGCTGATGGCGGATCCCCTGTACGGGCTGGGCGGAAGCCAGGTCCGGTTCGACGGGCCGACCCGGGAGGAGATCGTGCCGGAATTTCTGGCGGAGGGCGTCATCGCCGGGAAGCAGTACGCCATGCCCTTCATGCGCTCCACGGAGGCCTGCTACATCAATCAGGACTTTGTGGAAGCGCTGGGATACCAGGTGCCGGACATCCTGACCTGGGACTTCATCTGGGAAGTTTCCGAAAAGGCCATGGAGAAGGACGCGGAGGGAAATTTCCTGCTGAACGGCCAGAAAACCCTGATCCCCTTCATCTACAAGAGCACGGACAACATGATGATCTCCATGCTCCGGCAGCTGGACGCGGGATATTCCACCGAGGCGGGGGAGATCCTGATCTTCAACGGGACGACGGAGAGCCTGCTGCGGGAGGTCTATGACCACGCCAAAAGCCGGGCTTTCTCCACCTTCGGCATCAGCAGCTATCCCGGAAACTTTCTGAACGCCGGACAGTGCGTCTTTGCCATTGACTCCACGGCGGGCGCCACCTGGATGGGCTCGGACGCCCCGCTGCTGGATATCCACAAGGAGCAGGTGATCCCCTTCACGACGGCGGTGCGCCCCATACCCCAGTTTGACCCGGAACACCCGAAGATGATCAGCCAGGGCCCCAGCGTCTGCGTCTTTTCCAAGGAGGACAGCCAGCAGGTGCTGGCCAGCTGGCTCTTCGTCCAGTATCTGATGACCAACGAGGTACAGATCGCCTACAGCGGGACGGAGGGATACCTCCCCGTGACGCTCAAGGCGCTGGAGAGCGAAGCGTATCAGGACTATCTGGCCCGGATCGGGGAGGACAACAGGACCCACTACAGGGTGAAGATCGAGGCCAGCATGCTTTTGATGAACCACCGGAGCGACACCTTTGTGACCCCGGTGTTCAACGGCAGCGCGGACCTGCGCCAGGCGGCGGGCCAGATGATCGAGGAAACCGCCAAGGGCGCCCGGCGGAAGAAGGAGATGAACGACGCCTTTCTGGCGGACCTGTTCGCCAACATGACCAGCCTCTACCATCTGGACCAGATTGCCGCAGAAAACGGAGCCGCCGCGGAGGAGGGGACCCCCGACGCGGAGGGGGAGAAGACGGAGAGCCAGCCCCTGCCGGCGGAATCCAAAGCCCTGCTGGGCGGCGCGGCGGGGGTCTGGATCCTGATCGGTGCCTGGAAACTGGCGGAGGCCCGGAAAGCGAAAAGGAAGGGCTGAAAGGCATCCCGAAAAGCCGGGAAAAGGAAGGCGGGAAACATCCCTGAAAAGTCAGGAAAAAGACAGGACAGAGATTGAAAAAAAACGCCGCAGGGTGTAAAATCAGACCATATTCAGGGGCAGAACCCGGAGCCGAAAGGAGTAGATGGAAAATGAAAAAGTATTTGACCCCGTGCCTGGCCATTCTGGCCGTGATCGCGATTATCTTCTGCTTCGTCTTCAACGGAGACAAGGGTAATCTGCAGAAGCAGCTGGACGAGGCGAAGACCGCCGCCGAGACCCAGGCCGCAGAGCTGCAGAAGCAGCTGGACGAAGCCAAGGCCGCCACGGAGACCCAGGTGACCGAGGCCGTGGAAGCCGCCAAGGCTGAGCTGCAGGAGAAGCTGACCGCCGCGGAGGAGGCGAAGACCGCCGCGGAGGAGGCGAAGACCGCCGCTGAAGCGAAGGTGGCCGAGCTGGAAAAGCAGATCGCGGACGCCGCTGCCGCCGCTCCCTCCGAGAGCGCGCTGACCGATGCGGTGGACGCCGCCAAGGCTGAGCTGCAGGAGAAGCTGACCGCCGCGGAAGAGGCGAAGGCCGCCGCCGAGGCGAAGGTGGCCGAGCTGGAAAAGCAGATCGCGGACGCCGCCGGCGCGGGTACATCCGTGAACAGATCGGAAGAGCGTCGTGTAGGGAAAGAGTGTAGATCTCGGTGGTCG
>CAMVDI010000095.1 GCA_947166205.1 uncultured Clostridia bacterium | reverse complement strand
GGTTCAGCTTCCGGTTTGCCTGCTCCAGCTTCACGTACGCGTCCTTCAGCTGCAGGTACGCGTCCCGGTAGGGAATCTGCTCCGATCCGGAGCTCACGGCGATCTTGCTGTACATCCGCAGATACTGCTGGGCGCTCCGGTCCCAGGAAAAGTCCTTCTTCATGCACCTGGAGCGAAGCAGCTCAAAGGTTTCCTGATCGCAGAAATAGACCCTCAGGGCGCTCATGATGCTCATCATCAGGCTCTGGCTCGTGTATTCCGGGAAGGAGAAGCCGTCGCCGATGCCGTCAAAGCTGCTGTAGGCCCGGACGGAGTCCTTCAGCCCGCCGGTCTCGTGGACGATGGGGACGGTTCCGTACCGCATGGCCATCATCTGGCTCAGCCCGCAGGGCTCAAACCGGGAGGGCATCAGGTAGAAATCCGATCCGGCGAAAACCCGGGCGGCCATGTCCTCCGTATAGTCGCTGGAGAATCCGAACTGGCCCGGCCACTGGGTCCTGCACCAGTTGAAATGATCGATGTAGCCCTGCTCCCCCTGGCCGAAGATGATCACCTGGCATCCCAGGTCCATCAGCCGGGGCAGCAGCTCCCGGATCAGCTCCACGCCCTTCTGCTCCACCAGCCTGGCCACCAGGCTGAACAGGGGGAAATGGGCTTCCTTTTCCAGCCCGAAAGCTTCCTGCAGGCTCTCCTTGCAGGCGGCCTTGCCCTTCATGTGCTTCACGTCAAAATGCGCCGGCAGCCGCTCATCCCTGGCCGGATCGTAGTGATCCATGTCAATGCCGTTCAGGATTCCCTGCAGCTTGTTGTCCACCAGGTGCGCCACGCCTTCCAGCCCCATGCCGTACCGGTGATGGTGCAGCTCCCGGGCATAGGTGGGGGATACGGTGGAAACCGCGTCCGCCATCATCATGGCGCCCTTCATCAGGTTCACGTCATGCCGGCCCTCGTATTCGAAGCCCAGCCCGCCGTCATACCATCCCTCCGGAAGGCCGAAGGTGGTCTGAAGCTCCCAGGCGCTGAACTGGCCCTGATAGGCGATGTTGTGAATCGTAAAGACCGAGCGGATCTTCTTCAGGGCCGGGTTGGTCACCTGGTCGTTTTTCAGATAGATCACCGACAGGGCGGTTTCCCAGTCATTGCAGTGAAGGATGTCCGGCATGGGGCCCAGGTCCGGAAGCAGCTGGATGACGGCCTTGCTGAACATGGCGAAGCGCAGCTTGTCGTCGTCATAGCCGTACAGCCTGGGCCGGTCGAAGAAGGGGTCGTATTTCACGAACCAGACGGGAACCCCGTCCCTCTCCCCCCGATACAGTTCGCAGGCGTATGCCGTCCCGCTCAGCTCCACCGTCTCATCCATGACAAACTCGATCCGGTCCCTGAACCGCTCCCACACGCACTGATACAGCGGGGTAATGATCTCGATGGTTTCCCCCGCTTTTTTCAGCGCAGGCGGAAGGGAGAAGGCCACGTCCGCCAGGCCGCCGCTTTTGCTGAAGGGAGCGCATTCACTGGTCGCAAACAGAATTCTCATCCGGTGATCCTCCGATATTTTTACTGCCTTTACTGTATTCATTTTCCGCGGAAAAGTCAATCCGGATCCGCGGCGCGGAAAGCCGCCTTCCGCCCGGTCCCGGTTCTCCTCAGACGTCATAGGTGGGATCGATGGCCTTCAGCTCCCGGAAGGTATCGATCTCCACGATGTCCTCGTCCCTGCAGGGAAGCACCCGCACGGCGTAGTGCTCCTTCCGGTACACCAGGGGAACCTGCTCCCAGTAGCGTTCCTTTCCGCCGGGGGAGGCGTACACGTCCGCGATATCCTGGCTCAGCTTCCGTCCGTCCTCCGGGTCCCAGTAGCTGATGCCCACCATCTGCCAGCAGTCGGTTCCGCCCACCTTCTCCTCCGTGATGATCCCTTCCCGGACGGTGAAGCACCAGTCGTCCGTCCGGTCCTTCCGAATGGCCAGGAAATCCGAGGAATAGTGATACTTCCGGATGATGGCGGGATTGTGGATCAGAAGATCCGCCTCAAATACGTAGGCGCCGCTCAGCAGATAGCGGGCCACCATGGCCGAGCTGATGTTGTTCGCCTCGTTGTACACCGGGTTCTCCAGAAACGTGATCATGGGATACTTGTATTTCAGCTGGTCAAACTGTTCGGACAGATAGCCCCGGACGATGACGATCTCCTCGATGCCCGCCGCCAGGCAGGCGTCGATCAGCCGGTCGATGATCCGGACCCCATGGACCCGCACCAGGGGTTTCGGGGTGTTGAACGTGATCGGAACCATGCGGGAGCCGAAGCCCGCGGCGATAAAGACCGCCCGCCGCACCCGATAGGGCTCCAGCGCGTCCAGCCCGGCGGATGTGATCCTTCCGTTCTGGACCAGGCCGGATTCCTCCAGCTGCCGGAAAACCCGGTTGACCGTCCCCAGCGAATGGCCCGTGCTTTCGCTCAGGATCCTCTGCGTTGACTTTTCTGTTCTTTCAGCAAGGCTGACCAGCAGATCAAATTGTTTTTGATTCAGCTTCACCTTCACGCCCACCCTTCAGGTTCAGATTACAGATCTCTTATAACCGATCCGGAACACAAACGCAAGTCTTTCCGCGGGGACGCAAAAAACAGACAGCCATGCCGCCTGTTCCTTGCGCGAAACGTGTTTCAGGATCCTTACGGAAATTCCTCCGGACTGATATTGTTCACGGAGTAGAGAATATCCCACCAGTTCCCGGTCAGATGCCAGTTCTCCAGCTTTTCCGCGTCCCCGTCGATCAGGTATTCCCGCAGGACGATTTCCCCTTCCTCGTCGCTCCGGAAAACGGAATGGTAATAGTACCTGTCCCGCTTCTCCCCTTCCGCGTACTCATCCAGGCTCTTTCCGCTCCCGGTTCCGGAAACCGGAACGCCGAGAGCCTTTTCCACCGTGGCGAAAAGATCCTCGTGGGAGACGGGCGCCTCGGAGATCCGCAGCGGGCGGCTCAGATCGCTCCCCGCGTATTTCACCATCATGATCGGGCAGGAAACCGTCTGCCGGTCCAGGGTATCCTCGGGCCCGTCGCTGTCGGAGATTCCGTGATCCGCGGTGACGATGATGGTCGCCCGGTCGTAGATTCCCAGCTCCTTCATCTGAGCAATATAGGCCTCGATCATGGTAAAGGACCCCCGGAGCACCCGGCTCCGGTAATCCAGCAGGTACTCGTCCCCTTCCTGCTCAACCTCCGCGTATTCCAGATGCTCGTTCCAGTCCGCGCCGGGATGGGGGCCGAACAGGTGATAGAACCGGTAGGCCTTCCCCCAGTCCTTCCGCAGGCTGAGATGCCCGTATTCCGTGAACCCCGCGTAGAATTCGGGATCCATGAAGGCATACTCCCCGTTGTCCTCCTCCGGAAAGCGGAAGGAATAATAGTTGACCAGGGGCAGGGAGTAGGAGAAGCTGCTCTTGAAGGCGTAGGGCAGGCTCTTGTACAGGCCGATTTTCCGCAGGTTTTCCTCCAGCTTTTCCAGGTTCAGGTTTTCAAACTGGCTGAACCGGAAGGAGCTGCTGTTCGCCACGTATTCCTCGGCGCTGTTGCCCACCAGATTCGGGTCCCAGGTATAGATCCGGGTGTCCGTTCCGGCCTGGGCCAGCCCCCGCAGGAAGCCGCTCCCGCTGTAGGCGCCTTCGATGTAGTCCTCCCAGGGCACGTCAAAGGTGCATTTGCCGCCGCTGAGCATATAGGTGATGGAGGGATAGGTCCGGCTGTACACGCTGACGGCGTTGGGATAGTACACCCATCCCGCCAGGGAGTCATACAGCGCCGGATACCGCTCCAGCATGCTGCGGGCGAAGGTTCCGTCCGCGGTATCCAGCACGAATTCGACCACGTTGTCCCCCTCCGCCAGGGTAAATTCCCCCGCCGTGTCCAGGGTATGGTCGATCTTCCGTTCGGACAGGTCGGTGGTGAGCGCCGCCGAGAGGAAGGCCACCGTCTGCATGACGGTCAGCGCCGCCGCGGCGAAGCGCATGCCGTTCCGGACCGCCTTCCGGTTCTTCAGGGCCCCCCAGACCGCCAGGCCGAAAACAGCCAGCAGGATGGCGCCCCAGATCACCAGGTTCCAGGTGATCTGGCTCTGGGTCAGCCGCATGGGCGCCCCCGTCAGGGAAACCATGCTGCCGTTCAGCAGCATCGCCTGAACATAGGCCCCCAGGCCCAGGCCCAGGCTGAGCCCGGCGGCGGCCTTTCCCGCCTTCGCCGGCAGCGCCCACATGATCAGGGTCAGCGCGGCGCATTCCCCCAGCGCGATCAGCAGCTGGAACCACCATACGTTCCGGAAGGGGAAGAAGAATTCCTCCACGTTGGCCAGGACCACTTCCATGGGGGAAAAGAAGGTCACCGTCAGGGTCAGAAAGAGATTGCACAGCAGGATCGTGATCAGATCCCGGCGGTTCCTGTTCCTGTTCTTGCTCATGCCTTACGCCTTTCGCTCCGTGCCGTCCGCCGGGGTGGCCACCACGTCCTCCTCGGTCTCCTTGTTCTGATCCAGGTCGATGCCCATCTTGTCCTTCAGCTTTTTCTTGGCTCTCCGCCAGAAGATCACCGCCACGGAACCCGCCGCGATGGCGATGCCGGCCACCGCCTGAATCAGATAGGTGGTGGCGGAGGGGTCGATATAAGCCTGGGCGGCCGGCATGGTAAAGACCAGCAGATACAGGGTGATCAGCGCCGTGATTCCGATTCTCTTCATTCCCTTTTTCATGATTCCTTTTTCTCCTCCTCTGTCCCTTCCTGTTTTTTTCCGGTCAGGCGGCCGATGATATAAGCCGCGGCGGTCTTCCCCGCCTCTCCGGGGTGAAAGATCTGCGCCTCCCGGACCCCGCGGATCTTCTCCCGCCAGGCCTCCGGATGCTCCAGCATTTCCTCCGCGATGCCGGGCACCTGATCCAGCCCGTCCTTTTCCACGGACCGGCCGATCTGATCCCGCAGGGAGATCTCCAGCGGGGTGATGCCGATCCTCTCCCAGTTCGGGTTCGGCTCCTTCATCTTCGTGTTGATGAAGAGGGAGGGCCGCTCCGTGGCGTAGGAGAATTCGTAGGCGATGCCGGACCAGTCCGTCACCAGCAGATCACTCTCGTAGATGGAGCGGTTTCCGGAGAAGTCCGTCTCAAAGACGAGGCCCTCCCCCGTCCGCTCCTTCCAGCGCTCCTGGATCTCCGCCAGCCGGGGGCCGTATCGCTTGACATATTCCGGGTGGGGGCGGACGATCACCTTCCGGTCCGGCGCCAGCAGCCGCTCCAGCAGCCCGTCCAGACAGCTGTCCAGAATGTTGTCCTCGTTCCAGCTGGGGGCGATCAGAATCTGTTTCCGCTCCCCGGCAGGCCCTCCGCCCCGCTCCGCCAGATCCTGCCGCAGGTCGTCCAGCAGGCAGTATCCGCATTCCACCAGCCTTTTCGCCGGAAGGCCGTAAACTTCCTCCGTCTTCCGGATTTCCCGGATCTGCTGGGGACCCACGCAGAAGACCGTGTCGAAATGGTCCATGGCCCCTTCCCGGAAGCTCATATGAACGCTCATGGGATCATGGGGTGTATAGATGTATTCGATGTCCTTCCGGACATAGCTCCGCTTCAGATGATAGGTTTCCAGGTCCGGGGTGGTCATGACCACCAGGTCCGCGTCCATCTTCATCATCAGGGTGATGATCTTCCGGGGGCCGATATAATACGGCAGGATCCGGGGTTCCTTCTTCGCGTACTCGAAGATCTGATCCTCCGGATCGTTGGTCACATAGTGAATCCGGACATTGCTTCCCTTAAGCAGCGCCTCCACGATATCCCGGTAATACTTCCAGAATCCGCTCCGCTCGCTGTAGAAAACCACATGCTTGTTCCGGATGGAGAAAAAGCGCCTGTAGTCCGCCCTTTCCCGGCGGACGTTCGGGTCCCGGCTGAACAGGCCCGGCTTCTTTCCCCCCAGCTCCTCGATCTCCTTCAAGGCCGCCCGGCTCTTCTCAAGGGCCTCATAGTCCACATGCTTCTTCGGCGGGATGGCCAGGTTCAGCAGGTACATCTGAACCACGGACATCAGGTTGCTGGCGATCCAGTACAGCCCGACCCCCGCGGGCACAAAAAAGCCCAGGTACAGGCTCAGCCCCACGGACAGCGTCATGGTGACGGTCTTGTTCAGCTTTCCCTGTTCGCTCTGAAGGGCCTGGGACCGGTTCTGGGTCAGGCACATGACCGCGGCGCTGACCGCCGCCGCGAAGGGCACCAGCAGGGAGATGCCGCCTTTCTCCGAGGGAACCCATCCAAGATTGATTCCCAGAAAGGAGAGCTCCGCCGCGCCGCCCCGGGCCAGCAGGCTCCGGATCACGTCCACCAGCCCCAGCAGAATCAGCAGCTGGACCAGGATCGGAACAATATCCGCCACGGGATGGTATTTTTCCCTTTTGTACAGGGCGGCCTGCCCTTCGGCAATGGCGTCCGCGTCCCCGTAGTGGTTCACCTTCAGCCAGTTGATCTCCGGCATCATACGGACCATCTTCAGCCCGTTGACATGCACCCAGATGCTCAGCGGCAGCAGGATGATTTTGGAGGCCAGGGTAAAGAGGATGATCGCCCATCCATAGTTCCCGCAGACCGCGAAGCACCCGTCCATCACGACACTCAGTGCGCTCCCGATCCAGCCCATGACTGTCTGCAAATCACGATCTCCCCTTTCTTGCGCGTCAAAGTTCATTATACCGCATCCCGTCCGGATTGGCAATCCGTTCCGTCCGCGCTTCCCGGTTTCCATGTCCTGAAAAAAAGCCTCCGGATCGCTCCGGAGGCCTGTTTCATCAGAAGCTGTAGGAATCCTTCAGCTGGATGTCCTTGTACCGCTTCATGCCGGTG
>CAMVDI010000094.1 GCA_947166205.1 uncultured Clostridia bacterium | reverse complement strand
CGGAGATGCACGCGGAGCTGTACGGGTACGGGTGCGCCGTGACCACGGAGGACCTGGCCGGCTTTATCAGAACCGAATACGGGCGCATCGGGGCGGACCGGAACATCACGCCCCGGGAGGTGATCCGGGACTTTATTGAACTGCTGGACCTGATGTACCAGCATCCGGATGTGAAGCTGGCCGCGATGCTGGAATCGGACGAATTCAGCTACGCGAAATCGGAGGCCGTCTCCGATCAGACGGAGGACGGATTTACGGAGTTTACGGTATGAACGTTTTTGAGCGCTACGCGCCTTTTATCCAGGATTATATCTACCGGTCCGGGTGGCAGAGCCTGCGGGCGGTCCAGAACGCGGCGGGCGAAGCGATTTTCGGCACGGACCGGAATGTGCTGCTGACGGCCTCCACCGCGTCAGGGAAGACGGAAGCCGCCTTCTTTCCCATCCTGACGCTGCTGGAGGAGGATCCGCCGGCTTCGGTGGGCGCACTGTATATCGCCCCGCTGAAGGCCCTGATCAACGACCAGTTCGGCAGGCTGGAGGAGCTGTGCGCGGAGGAGGGGATTCCCGTCACCCGATGGCATGGGGACGCGGGCCGGGGCGCCCGGCAGAAGCTTCTGCGGAAGCCCGCCGGGATTCTGCAGATCACGCCGGAATCGCTGGAAGCCCTGCTGATCAACCGGCCCGGGGAGATTCAGCCGCTGTTCCGGGACCTGCGGTTCATCGTTATCGACGAGATCCATTCCCTGCTCCGGGCGGACCGGGGGCTGCAGACCTTCTGCCTGATCGAGCGGCTCTGCCGGCTGGCCGGCTGCAGCCCGAGGCGCGTCGGCCTCTCCGCCACCATCGGAAATCCGGAGCTGGCGGGCCGTTTTCTGGGGGCGGGCAGCGGCAGGGAAACGCTGATCCCGAAGACGGAGGGGGGCCGGGAGGTCTGGAGGCTGGCCATGGAGCATTTCTACAATACGCCGCCCCAGGCGGACGAGGGCCGGGAAGCGCCGGAGGAAACCCCGCCGGACGGGTCTCCGGCGGATGAAGCGCCGGAGGATACCCCGCCGGATGAGCCTCCGGCGGATGAAGCGCCGGAGGATACCCCGCCGGATGAGCCTCCGGCGGACGAAACGCCGGAGACGGCCGATCCGGGATGCGGATATATCTTCAGGCACAGCCGGGGAAAGAAGTGCCTGATCTTCACGAACTCCCGGGAGGAGTGCGAATCCGTCTGCCAGCAGCTGCGGCAGTACTGCGAGGCCAATCAGGAGCCGGACCGCTTTCTGATTCACCACGGGAACCTCTCCGCCTCCTGCCGGGAGGACGCCGAGGAGGAGATGAAGGACGAGGATTCCCTGACTTCCGTCTGCGCCACGGCGACGCTGGAGCTGGGCATCGATATCGGGCGCCTGGAGCGGGCTTTCCAGATTGATTCGCCCTTCAGCGTCTCCGGTTTTCTGCAGCGGCTCGGGCGCACCGGACGGCGGGGAGCCCCCTCCGAAATGTGCTTCATCATGCGGGAAAAACACCCGGAGGCGGACGCTTCGCTGCCGGAGATTCTTCCCTGGTATCTGCTGCAGGGCATCGCGCTGGTTCAGCTCTATACGGAGGAACGGTTTGTCGAGCCGCCGAGGGCGGAGCGGCTGCCCTACAGCCTGCTGTATCACCAGACCATGAGCACCCTGGCCTCCCTCGGGGAGATGACCCCCGGGGAGCTGGCCTCCCGGGTGCTGACCCTGAGCTGCTTTCAGAGGATTCCCCGGGAGGATTACCGGACGCTGCTGCGGCATCTGATCGAGACCGATCATATCAGCCGGACGGAGAACGGCGGGCTGATCATCGGAACCGCGGGGGAACGGGTGGTGAGCCATTACCGGTTCTACGCGGTGTTCCGGGACGAACCGGAGTACACGGTGCGGTCCGGATCCGGGCGGCTGGGAACCATCTCCAGCCCGCCGCCGGTGGGGGAGAGGATCGCCATCGCGGGCCGGGTCTGGAAAGTGGACCAGGTGGACCGCAAGCGGCGGGAGATTTACTGCACCCTGGTCAGGGAAACCGCTCCTCCCCGCTTCAGCAGCGCGGCCGGAGACATCCACACGCGGATCCTGAGACGGATGTACCGGGTCCTGGAGGAGGACGTCCTCTACCCATACCTGATGCCCCGCGCGGCCTGCCGGCTGGCGGAGGCCCGGGAAACCTTCCGGCAATGGCGCATGGGGGAGCGGCCCCTGATCCGCCTGGGCGGAAACGCGTGGGTGCTTTTTCCCTGGATCGGAAGCGGGGCCTTCACGGCGCTGGAACGCTTTCTGAAGCTGCGCTGCGGGGACCGCCTGGGGATCCGGGGGATCCAGTGCCGCCGCCCCTATTTCATCCGTTTCTCGATGGAGGCGGACGGGGAGACATTTTTCCGGGAGGTCTGCGGGGAGGCGGAGAAGGCCTTTGACCCGGAGGAGCTGGTTTATCCGGGGGAAGTGCCCGTTGTCGGAAAGTACGACGAGTATGTGCCGGAGGAGCTGGTCCGGAAGGGGTTCGCCCGGGACGTGCTGGATACGGAGGAGATGAGGGAGTGCGTGAAGGGATGGAGGCGCTTCGCGGAATTCCCGCCTGAGCGCGCCTGAACTGTCCTCCCGCATTCCGCCGGGAAAAAAGGATACGGAAAAGGAGCGGCCCGCCGGGCCGCTCCTTTTCCGTGAAAACCGGGATGCCTGCCGGAGGGCACCCAAGGGCGGGAGCCTCCGGCAGTTCATCAGCCGTTTCGGATTACTTTTCCACCGGAACGAATTCCACGTCCGTCAGGAACGCGATCACAGCGTCCACATCCGCGTCGGTGACGGTGCCGCCTTCATCGTGGGGGAAGATGTCCACTTCGATCTCATGGCTCAGATAGATGCTGTACACAGCCGCGAAGGCGCCTTCTTTTTCCTTGACGATCATCAGGGGCGTGCCCAGACCGGTCTGGCCGTCGGTGAAGGTCAGGTCGCCTTCGTCCAGCTCCATGACATCATAGAAATCCTGCTGAACAGCCTGGATGTCTTCCTCCGTGGCCTGGGCCAGGGAGTCAACGCCGTACCACTCATCGTTGAAGCACACGATCAGATCCAACGTGGGCTTGGAGGCGTCCTCGGAATGGATCCGGGCGGTGAATTCCATCTCGGTGTCGGTTTTCACATCCATCGTGTAGTAGTCCGGCAACTTGGAATACTTGATATCAAAGGCGCCCTGCATGGTCAGCGTTTCCTTCTCAGCGGTCTCCGCCAGAGCGGCGCAGCCGGCCAGCATCATCAGGCTCAGGAACAACGCAACGATTTTCTTCATATCTGTTTTCCTCCTCACGAAAACACTCTGTGGGCTCCGGCCCGCTCCGCATCGCGGAAGGCCGGGCAGAACCTTCTCACTTTCCGCTTCCCGCCGCGCCGCGGCGGGCAGCGGAATCAGACAGCATCATGATCTTCCGGATTTCTTAATCCACATACGCGGTATTCACGAAACCGACCGCGTTCGTGATCGGATCCTGCACCTGCAGCCAGTTCTTTCCCACTTCGGCCAGCACAAGGACCTGGGTGCCGGGATCATAGGCCTTCAGCAGGGTGGCCTTCTTGCTGGGCGCCCAGCGCACATTGGCGACGCCCTTGCTGTTCGCGGTGGCCTTCAGGGTGACCAGGTAGGG
The DNA here is from genome assembly GCA_947166205.1 of uncultured Clostridia bacterium. Next base: position 3,300 of record CAMVDI010000094.1, on the reverse strand, counting down.
GGTGGCAACGGCCTTGGCGCTCTGGAACAGGGCGTTGTAGTCGGCAGCGGGCTCAGTGGTCTTCTTGCTGGGATCCGGAGCGACATAGGGGCCGGGATAGGTCTGGCTGGTCAGGGAAGCCTGCACATAGCCCACGTCATTCAGCGGCAGCCATCCGTCCACAGCGGGATAGACCACGTAGATCACACCGCCGTAGGGGACCTTGTCGATCACGGGGAAATCCTTGCCGGGGCCGCTGCGCACGTTCAGGGGCTTGCCGTTCGGGCAATGGGAGTACACCGCGTAGTAGCCGACGGTGCCGGCGGACGCGGCTGCGGGCAGCACGAACATCGTCAAGACGACTGCCAGGGCGAGGATCAGGGAAAGCACTTTCTTGCTCATCAAAGAAACCTCCTTTTTTTTCTGCCAGAATCATTCTTGTCCGTTCCCGTCAAGCCGCACCGGCAGATCGGGAACCTTTTCGGAACACGCCGGACTGATGGCATTATATCCGATTTCTTCACAGTGCGCAATTCCTTTGAAAAATTTTTTTTACAATTTCTTCACTTTTTCGTATCACTTTGCGGGACCCTCCGGGAGTATCCGGACCGGGCGGTCCGCCCCGGTTCCGGCGGCGGGGCCGGGGAAAAACTGGACATTTATTGGACAGATCCTGCTACACTTGCCTCAACAGGAAAGAGAAATCCGGCCCGGACACTCTGATGAAGAAAAAAGAAGAAAACAGCGGGAACGCGCGGCAGCGGGGGAGGAAAAAATGGATCAGCAATTCTCTGTCAGAACCATCACGGAAGGCGGAACCCCGGTCATCTGTATGGCCGGAAGGATCGACTCCTCCAACGCCGCCGGGGCGGAGGAAATGATCCGGGCCGCCGTACAGCCGGTGGAATCCCTGCCCTGGGTGCTGGACGCGGGGGAGATGACCTATCTTTCCAGCGCGGGGCTGCGGCTGCTGCTGTCCCTGGGGAAAAGGACCGGCCGGCGCCTGACGGTCCGCAATACGCCTCCCCAGATCTACGAGATCTTCTCCCTCACCGGATTCACCGAGATCATGGACGTGCGCAAATCCCTGCGGGAAATCAGCGTCGAGGGCTGCCGGATCCTGGGCCGGGGCGCTGTGGGAACGGTGTACGTCCTGGACGAGGACACCGTGGTCAAGGTATACGGAATTCCGGACTGCCTGCCCATGATCGAAAGGGAGCAGAAGCGGGCCAAGCAGGCCCTGGTCCGGGGCATTCCCACGGCGATTCCCTATGACGTGGTGCGGGTGGGCGAAAAATACGGCGCGGTTTTTGAAATGGTCAAGGCGGACAATTTCAACGAGCTGATTATCCGGAGCCCCGGGCGCCTGGATGAAATCATCCGCATGTACGCGGAGCTGCTGAATACGGTGCACGGCGTGGAAATGGCCCCGGGGGAGGTGCCGGAGACGCGGGATGTCTATCTCGGCTATCTGCCGGAGATCGCGGAGATGGTGCCCGAAAGGGTGCGCGGGGGCATGCGGGAGCTGCTGGAGGCCCTGCCCCCGGACTGCCACGCCGTCCACGGGGATATCCAGATGAAGAACGTCATGCTGTCCGGGGACGAGCCCCTGCTGATCGATATGGAAACCCTGAGCACGGGGAACCCGGTTTTTGAGTTTGCCGCGCTGTGGATCGCCTACCGGGCCTTCAGCGAGGACGACCCGGAGAACTCGATGGCCTTCATGGGGATTGATCAGGAGACCAGTGAGCGGATCTACCGGCAAACCCTGGCCCTCTGCCTGGAGGGCCGGAGCGGGGAGGAAATCCGGCAGGCCCAGGAGCGGATCGAGCTGCTGGGCAGCGTGCGCTTCCTGTATCTGCTGAAGATTCTCCCGCTGCAAAGGCCGGAGCTTACGGAAACGCGGATCCGCCGTACGCTGGAGCGGATGGAGAGGCTGCTGGGCCGGGTGACCGATCTGCGCATCTGAATACGGACTGCCTTCGGGGGCGGAGCGGCGGGATCCGGGACGGAAAAGCGGAAAAACGGCGCAGCCCGTTCACGTAACCGGGTTGCGCCGCTGCGTTTTATGCCTGAAGGACGGCGGAAAGGAGACCGACCAATGTATACGATTCAGGATATCCGGGCGGAGTATGACAGGCTGGACCGGATCATGGGAATTGATTCCTCGGATGTGGAAATCCGCATCTCCCGGAGCAGCGTCAGACAGCTGGGCTGCTTCCGGACGCCGGGAAGCGGCGCCCGGGGGGCCTCCGGGCTTCCGGCCCGGATCAGCATCTCCGCCTCCGTGCTGGAGGACCGGGATCAGTTCTATGACACGATCCGGCATGAATACGCGCATATGGCCGCGTACAAGCTTTATCCGAACGAGCGGCATCAGCACGACCTGGTCTGGAAAAGCATCTGCCGGAGGATCGGGTGCGCGCCCCGGAGCCGGACCGGCATGACGGAGACCCAGGAGCAGGAATGGCAGGACCAGGCCCGGTTCCGGATCCACTGCCCGGCATGCGGCGCGGACAGCTGGTATCTCCGGGAGGGAAAATATGTCCGGATGATGCGGCGGGGCATGGGAAGCAGGATCCGGTGCGGCCGGTGCGGCGCCGCGGGGCTGGAACTGTATGTGCGGGAATAAGCCCGCCCCGGCTCCAACCGCCCCGCGGCTCTCCGGATCCGGATGTTACGGAGCCGCTTCCTCCGGGGAAACGGTGCCGGAATCCTCCGGCAGGCGCTCGCAGCCCACGAAGCCGCTCTGGTTCAGCTCACTGGTCAGGAACCAGGTTTCCAGCTCATCGGCGCTGTCATCCCCCGTCCAGGCGTGGGCCCAGAACTGCATTTCCTCGCTCAGGGCGCTCAGATCCGCGCCGGGGGCGTAAAGCACCATCTCGTCGCCCTCGCTGAGACCGTAGGGCTCGGACCGGATATAGCGGATCCCGTCCTGAATGAATTCTTCCGGCTGGCTTTCATCCCGGACCAACTGATCCACGAGCACCTTCCAGGTTTTCTCCCCGGTCTGCTCCCCGATCGTCAGATGCCCGGAAAAGACACACTGGTAGACCGTTCCGTCCGGATAGGCCTCCCCGTCGTCGCCCATTTCGCTGTCGTGATAGCTTCCGCTGAAGGAACCGTCCGCCTGAATCCGCAGATCCGTGGACCAGGCGCCGACGCCGCTGGAAAAGGTCCAGTCCAGCGCGGACAGGGTTTCCGGAAGGGAAGCGTCCTCCGCGCAGGCGGCTCCCGCCAGGGCCAGAGAAAGGGCCAGAATCCAGACCGTAATCTTTTTCCTTACCACTCCACCTCCCCTTCTTTCGGAATCAGGGGCCC
>CAMVDI010000093.1 GCA_947166205.1 uncultured Clostridia bacterium | reverse complement strand
AACCCGGGGCTGAACCATGTAACCGCCCGGAAGCCTTCATCCGTCAGGCACCAGCTTTCATCGGATCCCATGATGGGAAAGGTCCGGCTGTCGATCAGATAGGCGTTCGGGTCGTAGAGATAAACGGTCTCCCCCACGCTGGAGAGCTTGAATTTCGCGTGAAAAGGCCTTCCGGGCTCCGCCTGGTTGGTGTTGGAGCAGAAGACGATCACCCGGCCGCCAGGGGCCAGGGTCATGTCCGGAAAAAGGAAGCGGATGCTGTCGCTCCGGTCGCTGAGCCCGACGCCGTTCAGATTGATGGGCTCCTCAGAGCTGTTCCAGATCTCGATCCAGTCGCTGTAGACGCCGTTCTCGTCCGTCACGGCGGACCGGTTGGAAGCCATGATCTCGCTGATCACCAGGCCCTCGTACTGGCCCACCAGCCGGACGTTTCCGCCATCTTCCGGGTTTCCGGAGGCGATGGTGTGGGTCGCCCGGCGGAAGGGCTCCATGGGGGAAAGAATCACGATCAGCGCGATCACGGCGGCAAAGGCGGCCACGATCAGCGCGTTCAGCCGTTTCCGGCGTCTGCGCAGCCTGGTGGCCCGGGAGGCGGATCTGCGGCCGTGAAGGCCGTTTCCCATCTGCCTGTCCATGCGCTTTCCCTCCTTTCGCCGGCAGTCTCAGGCGCCGCCGCGGAAACCGCGGAACCCCGGCGCCGATCCGAAGAATTTTATCACAGATCCTCCGTCTAGTCAAACAGATCCCGGATTTCCTGCTCGCTCAGCGCGTCGAGCCCGGATTCGCCCGGGGTGATCAGCCGGTCGAACAGGGCCTTCTTCCTTTCTCCCAGCTCAACGACCTTCTCCTCGATGCTTTCGCCCATGACCAGACGGATCACGTCCACTTTCTTCTCCTGGCCGATCCGGTGCGCCCGGTCGGTGGCCTGGTCCTCCGCGGCGGGGTTCCACCAGGGGTCGTAATGAATGACCACGTCCGCCCCGGTCAGGTTCAGCCCGGATCCGCCCGCCCGCAGGCTGATCAGAAAGAGCTGGCCCTCGCCGCCGTTGAAGCGCTCCGTCAGGCCCAGCCTTTCCCCCGCGGGGGTTTCCCCGTCCAGGTACAGCACCTGATATCCGCTCTTCTCCAGGGTTCCCCGCAGCTTTTTCAGCATGGAGGTGAACTGGCTGAAGATCAGCGCCCGCCTTCCGCTGCGGATGAGGCCCGGCAGCATCTCCGTCAGCATCTCTTCCTTGCCGCTTCCGCCCTCGTATCCCTCCAGCACCAGCCCGGGATGGCAGCAGATCTCCCGCAGCTCGGTAATGGCGGACAGGATCTCCATCCTGCCCCGGCCTCCCCGGCCGCTCTCCATGGCCTGGCGCACCCGGGGCCGCAGCCGCTCCATGGCCGCCATGTAGACGTTTTTCTGCTCCGGGGTCATGGCCGCCGTCAGCCTGATTTCCGTCTTGTCCGGCAGCTCGGAAAGCACGTCCTGCTTCAGCCGCCGGGTCAGGAAGGGCCGGATCCTGCTCCGCAGCTGCTCCCCGTTCATCCCGTCCTGATATCTGCGCAGAAAGACGTGGTAGGGGGGCAGGTATCCCGGAAGCACAAAGTCAAAGATGCTCCACAGCTCTCCGATCCCGTTCTCCATGGGGGTGCCGGTCAGCGCCAGCCGCGTGTCCGCCGTCAGCCTCCTGGCCGCCTGGGAGGCCATGCTCCCCGCGTTTTTGATGTTCTGGGCCTCGTCCAGCACGGCGAACCGGAAGCGGATATCCCGCATCCATTCGATATCCCGGCGCATCAGGGGATAGCTGGTCACGGCCACGTCGATATCCCCGTTCTCCCGAAGATGGGCCCACATTCTCTCCCGCTGGGCGGCGGACCCGGTGATGACCGCGGCGCTCATGTCCGGCGCGAACCGGCGGATTTCGCTGAGCCAGTTGTAGATCAGGCTGGTGGGCGCCACGATCAGGCTGGTCCGGTTCTCCGTCCGGGCGCTCTTCAGCAGCGCGATAACCTGCACCGTCTTCCCCAGGCCCATATCGTCCGCCAGCACGCCGCCCATGTGCATCCGGTCCAGCATGTGCATCCATTCATATCCCCGCCGCTGGTATTCCCGCAGGGGAATATCCGTCTCCGGCGCGTCTCCGCCCCGGCGTTTTCCTTCGATTTCCTCCGTAATCTCCGTGACGGATTCGTCCGTCTCCACTGGGATGCCGGATTCCTGCAGCATGCGGACCAGATAGGCAGCCCGGTATCCCCGCAGCGCCAGCGCGTTCCGCTCCATCAGGGCTCCGTCCCGCTCCGCAGCCTCCCGGACCGCCTCCGCCTCCTCCTTCAGCTCCCGGAGGCCTTCCAGGTTCAGGAAGGTACCGTCCTTCATCCGGTAATAGCTTCTGGACCGGCTCAGTGCTTCCATGATCCCGAGAATCTCTTCCGTAGGTTCGCCCTCCACCTCGAGGGAGATCATCAGCCGGCCTTCCTCCATCCGCAGGCCGCCCCGAAGGCTGGGCCGGCGGACGTACATCTTCCGGAAGTCCTTGCTCAGAAAAACCTGGCTGACCTCCCCCAGCCGGCGGACCCCCTCCTGCAGGAAACGGTAAACCGAATCCTCCCGGCTCAGGCGGATGCTGTCCTTTGTCACGCGGAAGCCCGCGTCCGCCAGAATATCCAGCACCCGCTGTTCCCCGGTTCCGTCCCGGAGCAGCAGCTTCCCGCCCTTCTCCGGGGAGATCTGAATCCGCTCCCGGGAGAAGGGATTCAGCTCCGTCTCCCCGTATCGGAAGGCCACCCGGGCCGCCACGCTGCGGCCCTCCCGGTCCAGATAGACCCGGGCCTCCAGGGGCCGGCGCACCAGCATCTCCCGCAGCTCGTCGCTCATCTCAACGGCGCACCTGCTCTTCAGCCAGGGCAGGATCTCCCCCGCGGCGCCGCTCATCCCGTCCGTCGGATAATCCATCCGGATTTTCCCGTCGGTCCCCTTCTCCCGCAGAAAGCGGATCAGGGGCCGCTGTGCCCGGGGCATCCGGCAGAGCGTGTCCCCCCAAAGGATGTATCCGCAGCTCCGCACCAGGGTCTCCGCGCCTTCAGGCAGCGCGCAGTAGACCTGAAGCCCCCGGGGATTCAGCCTGCATTCCGCGCGGATCGGGATCTGGGCCTCCTGGATCTCCGAAAAGGATCGGATCTCCCCGTCCGGCCGCATGATCCGGAGGCCCAGGCCGGATTCCCGCAGGGTATCCAGCAGGTTTTCGGCGCTGCTGTCCGGAACGGGTATCAGCCTGGCTTCCGCCTGTGTCGGGCTCCATCCCCCCGTCCTGAAAGCATCGGTCATCCGCTCCATCATCGCCAGGATCCGCTCGTTCTCCGCGGAAAAGTGCATCCAGGCGGGTTCGTAGACGAATTTGCTCTGAAAGGGCAGGGACTGCCTCTCCCGCCTGGCCCGGAGGAAGGCGGGAATGTCCCGGACCACGTACCATTTCCGGTCCCCGACCCGCAGCCCCGCGCGCAGGGCGCTCTCCCCCTCCCGGGGCATGACCAGCGTCAGCTCCAGCCGAAGATTGCCCTCCGCCGGCATCTCCTCCTCGATCAGCGCCCGGAATTCTTCTCCCCGCCGGGGCGCCTCCCGCTGCAGCTCCGTCTCCGCTCCTTCAGTCTCTCTTCCGTACAACCCCGCGTCCTCCCGTGATAAAAAATGCTTAACATGCGTTATTTCTGCGCCGGGAATCCCTTTTCCTGCCTTGTTTCCGGATCCCCGGGCAAAAAAAAGGCGGAAGCCGCAGGCTCCAGGTCCTCCCCCGTCCGCCCCGCCCCAGTGAAGGCCTGCCGCCGGGCATGGCCCTGCCCGGCGCGGCCTGAACGCAGCAAACCCCGGAAGCCTTCGGCTCCCGGGGTACTCATTCATACGCCCATGATCATCAGCGCGGCAACGATCAGGACAATGCTCGTCAGAATGGAGAAGGAATTGACCGCCGAAGCCAGCTCGTAGTCTCCCCCGAGGCTGGCTGTATAGGCGGGAGCGGCGCTGGCCACGGGGCTGACGAAACCGATCACCAGGGCCTGTCGGGCGGATTCCGGCAGCGGGATCAGCGTGTAGCTGATCACGGCCAGCCCGATTCCCAGGGCATACCGGGGAATCAGGATCCGCAGCACCTCGCCCATCCGTGCCCGGCTGCCGAGCCGGAATCCGATCCCGATCATCAGCATGGCCAGAAAGGGGTTGGCGGCGCCGATCAGACCCGCCAGCTCCAGCACGGGGCCGGGCAGCGTCACATGGGCCAGGCACAGGGCCGTCATCAGCAGGTAGGTCATCAGCGGAACGGATTTCACAATGGTTTTCAGCAGCCCGCGGGGGGAAAAGCTGCCCTTTCCGCCCTGAATCGCGGCCGCCGCGCTGTAGGCCCCGCCCAGGCAGATGATGCTGTTTCCCACGTCGTAAAGGCTGACCGCCATCACCCCCGCGGCGCCGAGGAAGCTCTGGGCAAAGGGCATGACGAAATTGCCGATATTGCATCCCGCTCCGTTCAGAACGGCGAAAGCCTGAGCGTCCTTCCCTCTCCGCCGGTTCAGCAGAAATTCCGTGCCCATGATCAGAAAGCCGAATCCCAGTCCCACCGCCGACAGCGTCAGCAGCGAGGCGTCCAGCTCCTTTCCGGAGAAGCTGGTAACGATCGCTCCGGTCAGCGTGATCCGGAGCACGATCCGGGACAGCACCCCGAAATCCTCCGGGGCGAAGTACCGGATCCGTTTCAGCACATAGCCCAGCAGGATGACGGCAACAAAGCATCCCGCTCTCGTCAGGATGGTGATCAAGCGCGCCCTCCTCCCGCTGTTTTTCCGCAATCTCTCTCACGCGCTCCGGCTTTTCCGGCCGATCCTTTTCTCTCAGCCGGCCGCGGCGATCCGCTCGTTGATGGCTTTTACGATGGGTTCAGGGTCAAATCCGTGCACCATGCAGGCGTCCTCGAGGCTTTCCATCTGGCTGGCGGGGCAGCCCAGGCAGTGCATGCCGATGGACATCAGGATCTCCACCGCTTCCGGGTGATTCATGACGATTTCTCCGACCAGGGTCTTTTCGGTCACTTCCATTTTTGTTTCAGTGCTCCTTTCCGTGCAAAAGGGGGTCTCCCTTTGATTCGGCAGAGATTATATCATGCCGCGGGCGGCTTTGCAATTCCTGTCCCAGCCTCCAGCTTTTCCTGTAGGCCGCCGCGGGGACGCCGTCCCGCAGATACCGGATCAGGATCTCCGCGCAGGCCCGGCTGTCGCTGTCCGCCTGATGGTGGTTCAGATCGATCTGATAATGCCTGCACATCTCGTTCAGCCTGTGGCCGATCTCCGGCAGCTCCTTCCGGCCGATCTGAACCGTGCAGATGTACGGCGTCGCGGCTCTCCAGGAGATGCCGTAGTCCCGGAGGCATTTGGTCAGCACCCCCAGATCGAAGGGTGCGTTGTGGGCCGTCAGGATGCCCCCGGACAGGATCGGCCGGATCCGGGGCCAGAGCTCCCGGAAGGTGGGGGCCCCGGATACGGTTTCGGCGCTGATCCCGGTCAGCTTCGTGTTGAAGTCGTCGAAGGGCTCTTCCGGGTTGACATAGCTGAAGAATTCCTCCGTGACGCGTCCCCCCTCCACCACGGAGATGCCGATGGCGCTGATCCGGTCATTCCGGGCGTTCGGGGTCTCAACGTCAAAGCAGATGAACCGATCCTCCGGAATGCCGCAGGGCAGGGTTCCGGGATCCTCCCGGTCCACCGGCTTACCCGCCAGTCTCTCCGCCAGCAGGGTGTTTCTCCGGGAGACGGACACGTTCCGGAGGCACAGACCCACCGCCTTCCTCTGGCCGATGAGCACCATGGCCTTCTTCGCCCGGGTCACCCCGGTATACAGCAGATTCCGCTGCAGCATCATGTAGTGGCTCATCATGACGGGCATCACCACCACGGGATACTCCGCCCCCTGGGCCTTGTGGACGGTGGTCGCGTAGGCCAGCACGATCTCGTCCAGCTCGCTCACGTCGTAGGCGATATCCCGGTCGTCAAACAGAACCGTGAGGGTCCTCTCCTCGGGATCGATGCTCCGGATGATGCCGATATCCCCGTTGAAGACTTCCTTGTCGTAGTTGTTCCGGATCTGCATGACCTTGTCGCCGGCCCGGAAGGCGGTCCCGCCCCGGTGCAGCTCCGCGTCCCCGCCTCCCGCGCCCGCCCGGGGCGGATTCACCGCCGCCTGCAGCGCCTGGTTCAGCGCCGCGGCCCCCACTGCGCCGCGCTGCATCGGGGTCAGCACCTGGATCGCCTGGGGCGGAATGCCGTAGTATTTGGGCAGCCGCGTCCGCACCAGGTCAACGATCAGCGCGGCTGCCTGCTCCGGATCCTCGGATTTCTGGAAGAAGAAGTCGGTTCCCTTCCCGTTGGAAAGGTCCGGAAACTGCCCGTGGTTGATCCGGTGGGCGTTGGTGATGATGCGGCTGGCCGCCGCCTGGCGGAAAATCTTCTCCAGGGTGATGACCGGGAAAGCGCCGCTCCGGATCAGGTCCCGCAGCACGTTTCCCGCGCCCACGGAGGGCAGCTGGTCCACATCCCCCACCAGAATGACGCGCATCCCGTCCGGCACGGCCCGCAGCAGGGAATACATCAGCATCACGTCCACCATGGAGCACTCGTCGATGATGAGGGCGTCCCCCTCCAGGGGGTGATCCTCCCGCCGCCGGTATCCCTCCGGCGGCTTGAACTCCAGCAGCCGGTGGATGGTTTTCGCCTCCATCCCCGTGACCTCGGACAGCCTTTTGGCTGCCCGCCCGGTGGGGGCGGCCAGCAGGATCCGCATACCGCCCAGGGCCCGGATAATGCCCATGGTGGTGGTGCTTTTCCCGGTTCCCGGCCCTCCCGTCAGGATCATAACCTTGCTGGTCCTGGCCGTCCGGATCGCCTCCAGCTGGGTCTCCTCGTACGCGATGGGGCCCTCCTGCTCCGCCGGTCCCTCCGGCTCCTCCGGCGCCTTTTCGAACGCCGCGTCCCGGATGGCCAGCAGCCGGGCGCAGACTCCGGCCTCCGCGTAGTAGAAGGGCGGCAGATAGATGGCGTGGCTTTCCGTATCCGGAATCCGGGCGACGATCACGTCCTCCGCGAGAATCATTTCGTTCAGCGCCCCGGCCAGCTTCTCCCCGCTGA
>CAMVDI010000092.1 GCA_947166205.1 uncultured Clostridia bacterium | reverse complement strand
AGTCCTCATAACGCAGGTGCATGCTGTCCGGAGCCCAGCGGTCGGCCAGGGCGATATAGAGATCGCGCTTTCCCGGAACCTTGAACACGGATGTTATCTGCGAATGGAATGACGTTCCGCTTTCATCCCCGGGATGGGGATTGCCCAGCACCCGATACGGCCCGTGCCAGGTATCGGCCACAGCGATTTCGGAAGGGTTGGGAAGATATCCCGTGGTGCCCGAGGTGACCAGATAATGCTTTCCCCGGCGCACAAAGTGGGCGGTGGCTTCCCGCACAAAGGGCGGCTGGGGCTGGGGGAAATGGGTGGAATAATAGCCGGTTACATCGGTATAATCTTCGGTCAGATCGGCAATGATCGTTTCCGAATGAACTCGCTCGAAAAAGTAATAGCCCTTTCCGTCCGGGGCGGCCGCTAGGTCAAAATCTCCCGCGCTCATGCCCAGCGGGCGCAATCCCCGTCGGACCATTGTATAGGGCCCCAGCAAACTGTCGGAGGTGAGCACGGTCTCCGTCTGTTCGCTGTTCTTTTCCATGATTTTCAGCCAACAGACGTATTTTTTTGTGCGGCGGTTGAAAAGGATGTGGGGTCTGTCCATCATGGAGGAGGGGTGCAGCGGGGAGCTTTCATCCTCCACATCCGGCGGGATGATCAGCCCGCAGTCCTCCCAGTTGTAGAGATCGCGGGAGCGGTAGCATCGAACGCCCCAATGCCAGATACCGTTCTGACCGTTGGTCTTCTCCTTGTTCTCGCCGTACCAGTAGTATACGCCGTCTTCGGCGATAAGGCTCCCGCCGTGGGCCTGTATGGGCTTTCCGTTGGTGTCCAGCCATTCCTGGCCGGGATAAAAGGCCTGATACATTTTTCCGCACTCCCTTTAGACCTTATTGACACAACTGGATCCTCTCGTTTTGATGCTTCTATTATACCACGAAACACGTTTTTTTAAAGGGATCGAGGGGATTCCGGGTGTTCTGAAATTGTATTTGGTGCCGCTAGGCTATCGGGACTTTTTCAGTGGTCTCGGACCGTCCCTCCGTTCCACTTGTGTTTTTCAACTCTTTGCATATAATGGGATACAGTCGCGGGCCGGAGGGCCCGCTGATCCGGAGGATGAAGTGGACTGGTCGTTTATTGCTTCCCATGTCTGGGACTACGCGTGCGGTGCCTGGGTGACGCTGCGGTTCGGGCTGTACGGGGTGCTGTGCGCCCTGGCACTGGGGATGCTCTGCTGCCTGGTGCGCTATTTCCGTGTGCCCGTTTTCCGGCAGATCGCGTCCGGGTATATTGAACTGGCCCGGAACACGCCGCTGCTGGTGCAGCTCTTTTTCCTGTACGCCGGGCTGCCGAGGGTGGGCATCCGCTTCAGCGCGGAAGCCTGCGCCGTGATCGGGCTGACGTTTCTGGGCGGCGCGTACATGGCGGAGGCGTTCCGAAGCGGCCTGGAGGCTGTGGACAAGGCCCAGGCGGAGGCGGGAGCCTGCATCGGCCTGACCCGGGGACAGAATATCCGGTACGTGATCCTTCCCCAGGCGCTGGCCACCGCGGTACCCGCCCTGTTTGCCAATGTGATCTTCCTGATCAAGGAGACCAGCGTTTTTTCCGTACTTGCCATGATGGACCTGATGAACGTGGCGGACACCCTGCGCACCAGCGGCGGGCGGACGGTGGAGGTCCTGTTCATGCTGGTGGCGGCCTATCTGATCATACTGCTGCCCGTGTCCCTTGCCGCGACGATGGTGGAAAGGAGGCTCCGCTATGCAGGATTTGGGGATCAGCATACTGTTTAAGGGAATCAACTTCCAGCGCCTCCTGGGCGGCCTCTGGGTCACGCTGCGCCTGGCGCTTATCACCATCGGGCTTTCCTGCGTGTTCGGACTCCTGTTCGGGCTGCTGATGCTTTCCAAAAAGAAAATCGCCAAGGTTTTCTGCCGGGCGTGGCTGGAGATCGTGCGCTTCATGCCGCAGCTGGTGCTGCTGTATCTGGTGTACTTCGGCTTTGCACGGATGTTCGGCTGGGATCTGGACGGGGAAACCAGCGCGGTCATCGTGTTCACCTTCTGGGGTACGGCGGAAATGGGCGATCTGATCCGCGGGGCCCTGACCTCCATTCCCCGGCATCAGACGGAGTCCGCGGCGGCCATCGGCCTGACCAAAGGTCAGATCTACCGGTACGTGCTGATTCCGCAGACCCTGCGCCGCCTGCTGCCCCAGGCCATCAACCTGTCCACCCGCATCATCAAGACCACGGCGCTGGTGAAGATGATCAACGTGACGGAGGTGCTGAAGGTCGGCCAGCAGATCATCGGCCAGTTTTACCGGCAGCCGGACGCCGCGTTCTGGGTCTATTTCGTGATTTTCCTGCTCTACTTCCTGGTATGCTGGCCCTTCTCCCTTCTGGCAAAACAGCTTGAAAAGCGCTGGGCGTGAAAGGACAGGTGAAAGAGATGTCTGATACGATCCTTCGGGTCAGGGATATTCATAAGTCATTCGACGGCACCGGCGTGCTCCGGGGCGTTTCACTGGAGATCCGGGAAGGCGAGGTCGTGGTGATCGTCGGGCCCAGCGGATGCGGAAAGAGCACGCTGCTGCGCTGCATCAACGGGCTGGAGCCCATCGACAGCGGCGAGATCTGGCTGAGGGATGAGAAGATTTCGGGCCGGGTGAAGGATCTGCATCTGGTGCGCCAGAAAATCGGCATGGTCTTTCAGAGCTACGACCTGTTTCCGCATATGAAGGTCATGGACAACCTGCTGCTGGGCCCCACCAAAGCCCTGGGCAGGCCAAGGCAGGAGGCGGAACAGGAAGCGCTGGGCATGCTGGAGAGGGTGGGCCTGAAGGAAAAGGCGCAGGTTTTTCCCCGCACCCTGTCCGGCGGACAGAAGCAGCGCGTGGCCCTGGTGCGGGCCATGATGATGCATCCGGAGATCCTGCTGCTGGATGAAATCACCGCGGCCCTGGACCCGGAGATGGTCAGCGAGGTGCTGAACGTCGTGATCGACCTGGCCCGGGGCGGCATGACCATGGCCATCGTGACCCATGAAATGCGTTTCGCCGAGGCCGTCGCGGACCGGGTGCTGTTTCTGGAGGACGGTGCCGTTCTTGAAGAGGGAACCCCGGAGCAGTTTTTCCACGCCCCCGCGACGGAAAGGGCGAGGCGCTTCCTGCAAAGCTTTACGTACTCCTCCAAGCGGGAGAAGGCGGCCGGGGAGGAAAGCGCGGAAGACGCGGGTGTACAACCAAAAAACAATTCCGGGGATTGACAACCGGAGCGGTTTGGAATATCATCCGAATAACCCAGTAAGTTGGTGGGCGAAAGAACCGGATGATCCGGCGGGGAGAAAGACCTGACGGGGAAGATATCCGGAAGGACATCCTGACAGAGAGAAATCCTGAGGGTGAAGAAATCCTGAAGGAGAAAGGAGACGGAGAGCATGAAGCGGCAGATGATGATGTGTTGTTGTATGATCGGCTCTGTGCGTCCGTCTCGCCGGGAGCTCTGTTTGCGGTGACTCCGCATCGGAGCGGCTGATGCTTTCCCAGGAGCCGGACTTCACGCGTCCGGCTCTTTTTCTGTTACGCTGAAAGGAAGATCGAAGATGCTGCATACAAGTTGCGCCACGGACCGATGTTTCCCATCCGATGGAACCGGGAAAAAACATCCGAAGCCGTGATGATTTGTGAACCATGATGATTTGATGAAAAAGAAAGGAAGGTATATCTCCATGAAGAAGCTGAACAGGATTTTTGCTCTGGCCCTGGCTCTGGCCCTCGTTTTCTCCCTGACTGTTTCCGCCTCGGCGGAAGGCTTCCGCACCCTGGATGAGATCAAGGCCAGCGGCAAGCTGGTGGTGGGGCTTTTCTCCGACAAGAAGCCCTTCGGATACATCGACGAGAACGGCGAGTATCAGGGCTATGACGTATATCTGGCCCGGCGGCTGGCGGAAGACCTGGGCGTGGAGCTGGTGCCCGTTTCCCTGGACGCGCCCAACCGCATCGAATTCCTGCAGTCCTTCAAGGTGGACATCGTTCTGGCGAACTTCACCTATACGGAGGAGCGCGCGACCCAGGTGGATTTTGCCCTGCCCTACATGAAGGTGGCGCTGGGCGTGGTCAGCCCGGACGGCGCGCTCATCACCGACGCGGAACAGCTGAAGGGCAAAACCCTGATCGTCTCCAAGGGAACCACCGCAGAGACCTTCTTCGAACAGAATTATCCCGAAGTGAAGCTGGCCAAGTATGACAGCTACACCGAAGCGTATATCGCCCTGCTGGACGGCCGGGGAGACGCCCTCTCCACCGACAACACCGAGGTGCTGGCCTGGGCCATTGAAAACCCCGGATTCACCGTGGGCATTGAATCCCTGGGCAGCCTGGACACCATCAATCCCGCCGTGTCCAAGGGCAACGAAACACTGCTGGCCTGGATCAACGAGGAGATCGTGAAGCTCGGCGAGGAAAACTTCTTCCATGCGGACTATGAATCCACCCTGCGCGAAACCTACGGCGAGAATGCAGACGCGGACGCCCTGGTGGTGGAAGGCGGCGTGATCTGACGCGAAGCCGGACGGGCGCCCCGGGGGCGGACCGGCGGCAGGGGAGTGATCCCCGCGGCGAAGCCGGACGGGCGCCCCGGGGGCGGACATCTTTCTCCGCAAAGAGCCGCATGCAAGGCCCTCGATCTGTAACGGATCGAGCCCCAGCATCTGTCCATCTTCGAAAGCCTGCAGAAGGCCTGGAAGGAACTGAATGCGGAATAAGGCCAGGGAGAGGCCCGAGGCTGCAAAGGGACGCTGATCCGATATTAAACGGCGGCGGCCTGCCTGAAAAGGCGGGCCGCCGCCGTTTTTTTCGCCTTGGGCGCGGCATCTTGCGCCGCCCTGCGGGCAGCGCGCCATGTTTCTGAGCTGCGGAGAAATGAACTGCTTTCTGAAACAGAAACAGAGTTCCCGGATATGACGGTAAAGATCTATACTTCGCTGAACGCGTAGGAGACAGGGTGACGGGGTCAGAGAAGGGGGAGAATCTCCGGGGGAACGAGATCGTTCAGTTCTTCCCGGAGAGCACGGATCTCCCGGATCTTCCGGCGGACCAGGGTGGAGGATACGGCGCGGGTCTGTTCCGGCGTTTCCAGGACGCGGATAAAAGGCGCCAGGGAAGAAAGGAAGGCGCTTTCCCGGATCATGCTGTGGCACTGATCGCTGCCGCGGGTCAGGCAGACGATGCCGAATTCCCGGGCGATCTCCTCCACATGGAGCCAGGCGTGTTCCAGCTCCGCCAGCTTGTCCGACCCCATGAGCAGCGAAGGCGCGGAGCCGGTTTCCCGCAGATGGCAAAGCGTCTCGTAGGTCCTGGGCTGCCGGTCCTGCCGCGTCTCCCAGTCGGTGACCTCCATCCAGGGCCTGGTTTTTGCCGCTTCCCGGAGCATGGCCAGGCGCTGTTCATTGCTGTAGGCAAAATCCTTTCCCTGCTCGCCGCGGATATAGGCGGAGCGGGAGGGAACAAAGATCACCTTGTCCGCCCCCGTGGCTTCCAGCGCGAACCGGGCAAGCTGCAGATGGGCGGCCGTCGGTGGGTTGAAGGCTCCGAAAAAAGCAAGGATCATGGGAATACCTCCTGCCGCACAGGGCGATTCAGAAATAACGGACTGCGTGGTGATTTTATCACAACCCTTCCGGGGAGAAAAGGGGGCGGCCGGCTTCCGGCCGGAAACAGGCGCCTTCCTTCGATTGAAAATTTTTATGGTCAAAACGACAAAAAATAGTTGACAAACGCGAAAATATCAATTATGATGATTATGGTCAAAGCGACACAAAAGGAGTTGAGGCCCATGCACGAGTCATTGAACCGGGATCAGCTGTATGTGACGGTGGACATCCTGATCCTGACAGTCCGGGACGGAAAGCTGGTTCTGATGCTTTCCCGGCGCCCCGCGCCGCCGTATGAAGGATGCATGTCCCTGCCGGGGCGGCTTGTGGGGCAGGAGGAGCACGCCGAGACGACGGTCCGGCAGCTGCTGAAGGAAATGCTGCCGGTGCCGGATCCGTACATCGAGCAGCTCTACTCCTTCTCCGAGGTCAACCGGGACCCGCGGGGACGCGTGATTTCCATCGCGTACCTGGTCATCGTAACGCAGCAGCGCCTGGAGGCGGTGCTGGCGGAAAAGAAAACCGTGATGCAGCCCTTCGTGGTTTCCCTCGGCCCGGAGGGGCTTCGGCTGACCGGACCGGACGGGGGGACGCTGATCGGCAGCGATCTGGGCTTCGACCACGGCCGGATCATCGAGACGGGCATCCAGCGCCTGCGCGGGAAGATTGACTATACCGACATCGGTTTCCGGTTTATCAACAACCTGTCCGCGTTTTCCCTGAGCGAGCTGCAGACGGTTTTTGAAGCGGTTCTGGACACATCGCTGGACCGGAGCAATTTCCGCCGGTCCATCCTGACCCGGTATGAAAAGACCGGAAGGCTCTGGCAGACGGCGGCGGACAGCAGAAGCGGGCGGGGGCGGCCCGCGGTCATGTACCGGTTTGATCTGTAAAAACCATAAGGAGGAGAAGAAAATGGGAGAGAAGAAATACCTGATCGTTGTGGATATGCAGAACGACTTTATCGACGGCGCGCTGGGAACGAAGGAAGCGCAGGCCATCACGGGCGCCGCGGCGGAAAGGATCCGCGCCTGCCGCGGGGAAGGATACCGGGTTATCGCGACGCTGGACACCCACGGCGGGGATTACCTGGACACCGCGGAGGGCAGGAAGCTCCCGGTGCCCCACTGCATCCGGGGAACGGACGGATGGCGGATCCGCCCGCAAATCGCGGAAGCGCTGGGGGACTGCGTACTGCTGGAGAAGCCCACCTTCGGAAGCGTACGCCTGCCGGAACTGATCCGGGAGGGCCTGGAGGCGGACGACCGCCTGCGGATTGAGGTCATGGGCCTTTGCACGGACATCTGCGTGGTCTCCAACGCGCTGCTGCTGAAAGCGCATTTCCCGGAAGCCCGGATCGCGGTGAACGCCGGGTGCTGCGCGGGCGTGACCCCGGAAAAGCATGAGGCGGCGCTGGAAACCATGCGCAGCTGCCAGATTGACGTGATCTGATCCATCAAAACAACATTCGGAAAGGCAGGAGAACAGGGATGAAACAATACACATTCAACGCGGAAA
>CAMVDI010000091.1 GCA_947166205.1 uncultured Clostridia bacterium | reverse complement strand
TTCAAATCCCGGCTTCTCCGCCAGATCAAGGCTTCCGAGCTTTTCGCTCGGAAGTTCTTTTTTCCATTTCTGTACATTTCACACGCGCAATGTACTCACAATGAACTGAAACATTTCCGGGATCTCCTCCGTGCGAAAACTGTTTATATGGACCTGGATCCATTTTCGTCCGGATCGCAAGGATTCTGGACGGCTTTGTCGAAACAGATAGACATCACAGTCTTGATCAGGCCAAAACGCTGTTGTCCGGAAACCTTTTTCCGCGGGAACACGGATACGGAGAGGAATGCAAAGGATGGAAGAAAAGGGTCTTCTGAGAAGGCACTGGTTCGCGCTGCTGGTGATCTTCCTGCTGGCCCTTGGCGCCTGGGGATATCTTTACAGCGGCTCCCAGCCCAGTTATGCCGCGGTCATCACCCATGTCAGCAATGACGTAAGCTCCCGGCATCACAACCCCCGGCACGGAAGCTCCTACACGGTCTATACGCGGGAGATCACCGTTTCCTATGAGGAGAACGGAGAAGCGAAGGAAGAAGCGCTGAAGATCTCCTACCGGAGCAAATGGAACCCTCCCCGGGTGGGCATGAACCTGAGCGTCACCCGCAACCTTCTGGGAAAGCTGGTTCCCTACCCGGACTCCACGCTCCGTGACATCTCCGCTGTGCTGCTGATTCTGGGCGGAGTCCTGGCGGCTCTTGCCGGTACCATTTACCTGCTTTCCATCCGCTCGCACCGGGAGGAGGTCCGGACCGAAGATGCCAGTCCGTCCGCGGAGCCGGATCCCTCCGTCCCGGTTCGGCTAGGTCTGATCCCCGGGGAGGATGAATCCTGGCACTGGGTCGGCACGCTGGATGAGGCCTTTGTCCGGCAGAACGCCCGGAAAGTGCTGATCATTATCCTGATCATTTCGCTCTGCATCACGGTTCTTTCGCTGATCATCTCCGCGATGGCGGACGCCTGGGCCGTGCTGTGGGCGATCCTGGCCGTGGACGTGATCATGCTGGTCATCGGTCTGACGTCCTTCTATTACATGGAGCATTCCGATATTGTCCGGAAGGAGAGCTATCATATGCGGAAGGACGGGATCGTAATCGGTTCCGGAAAGTATGAGACCTATTATTCCTGGAATTCAGTCCGTGAGATTCAGGCCCTGGAAGGGTATCTCCTGATTTGCGGAAAGATCCGGAACTCCCGCGTCTATGCCTCCCCGGAACAGATGCCTTTCATCCGGGAGTATATCCGGAATCACGTGCCCGCCGGTACGGTGCTGCGGTGACTCTTCCCCGCCGGCAGCATGATGGGAGGCTGAAAACTCACGGGCATGATTCCTGCGGCGGATCACTGGCATTGCGGAGAGGAGTTGAAAATATGGATGAACTGCAGCTGAAGATGCTTCTGTTTTTCGCGGTCGCGTCCCTGGGCGGATGGCTTATGCTCTGGGCCGGAATCAGCACCAGAAGGGACTGCTCCAGGCGGGAGCAGTCCGAAACCCGCAGCGTTACCGGCACCATCACGGGTTACACCGTCCATGAGAGGCATGTGTACCGTGGCGGAACCACCCGGTACTTTACCGCCACGATCGAGTATGAAGTGTTTGGGAAGGTCTATTCTCAGGCGTACGAAAACGCCATTGATCCCTCGAAAAACCCGGTGGGGACCCAGGTCGGACTGCTCTGCAGCGAAACCGATCCGACGCGGTTTCACCTTTCCTCGGATCCTGTTTTTCTTTACAGGGGCGGCAAGGCCATCCGGGTCGCTCTGATCTGGATCCTGCTGAGCGCGGCGCTTTCGGTGGCGCTGGCGGTCTTTGTGGGCGGAGGAGATCTGCGGAGCCTGTTCGGCTTTCGCGGATAGAACCGCCGCGTCCACAAAAAAGCGGGCATGGCTTTTTCAGCCATGCCCGAATTCATTTTTCAGGGAAACCCCGGCGCGGATCCGGTCTTGAATCTTACTGCGCCACCGCGTCCACAATAGCCAGGTTCAGGGTCAGGTCGATGTATTCTCCGTCTTCGGGAATCTCCGTCGCCTTGGAGAGATCCACGCCTGTCCGGAAAACCTTCAGCTTCAGTTCGTCGCCTTCCTTCATGCCGGAGATGATTTCGGTCAGATCCGAGGAGGAAGTAATGATTTCGCCGTTCGCTTCCACGATGATGTCCCAGGGCAGAACGCCGGCCGCCTCGGCGGGGCTTCCGCTGTCCACGGACATGACATAGACACCCTTCGGCAGCGCTCCGCTGCTCACGGCGGAACCGCTCAGCGTAGTGATGGTGACGCCCATCCGGGGCTTGCCTTCCAGGCTGTTGTCAACCGGAGCCTGCGCCTGCTGTTCCTGGTTCACGTTCTGGCCGCTCTGCGCGGAACGGTCTCCGCTCAGCGCTCTCTCGATGACGGGCTTGACGTCATTGATCGGGATGGACATGCCGATGGATTCAACCATGGCGCCGCCGGAATAACGGCTTCCGCTGTACTTCAGGGTGGGGATGCCGACCAGCTCGCCGGCCAGGTTGAACATGCCGCCGCCGCTGTTGCCGCTGTTGATCGCAGCGTCCGTCTGGATCATGGTGTTGACCACCTGGGTGGTCCGGCCGTAGCGGTCCGTGATGGTGCCGGTTTCGATCTCCCGGTTCAGACCGGAAACGATGCCCGCGGTCACGGTGCCTGTGAAGCCGATGGGGTTGCCGACGTTGAAGACGAACTCACCCACCTGCAGCGCGTCGCTGTCGCCCAGGACGACAGGTTCCAGATCCAGGCCGGGCACGTACAGCACGGCCACGTCGACTTCCTCGTCATAGGCGGCCACGGTGGCGGACAGGAGATCGGGATCCGACTTGTCGTCCCGGGTCACGGCCACCTCCAGGCTGCTGGCGTTCTCGACCACATGATAATTGGTCAGGACATATTCCTTCGCGATCACGACGCCGGAGCCGCTGCCGTATTTCACTTCCCGGGATTCCTGATTCCGGCCGTTCCCGTTGCCGTATCCGTAGCCGAAGAAATCGCCCCAGGGGAAGTAGTTCCCGTATCCGTTGCCGTATCCGTTGCCGTAGTAGTTGGAAACCAGCTGGTAGTTATTGACGCCGACGACGCTGCCCTTCACCTTCGCGATGGGCTCCACAAAGGGAGACACGGAGGAAGAGGAGGAAGGATCGGCCGCCATGACCGAGTCCGCGGCCTCAGCGGACCGGACTGCCGAAATGCCTGTTCCGATCATGACGCAGGCCAGAGCCAGCGCGATATATCCAAGGTGTTTTCTGTTCAGAATCTTTTTCATCATCTTGCAAATCCTCCTTTCCGGATTTCGGGGTCAGTATAAATCACAATTTTGTCCGGAGTATGAACGGAATGTTAACGTTTCAGGGATTATCATGTGGAAAACCGACCAAATGGAGACCAGATTGTCCGTAACCCTGTTTTTATTGAAAAAAAAGGAGTTTTCCCCCTTCTCAACCATCCTTTTTTTGAGTATAATGCCTGTGTCACTCCGATTCAGAGGGACTAGAGGGAGGATCTGCATGACAGATTTCGTGAGCACCTGGAATAACGAATCCTTTCTGACCTATCCGGTGGGCCCTCTGGGGCTGATCGCTATGCCCGGAACGGAAGTGATGGGCGAAAAAGTAAACAGCTGGCTGAAAAAGTGGCGGGATCATACCGAGGAGACCACCGTTGACGGGGATATGAGTACAACCCCCGGCATGGAGAGGGACGATTTTCTGATCAAGGTCGAATGCCCCCGTTTCGGAAACGGTGAAGGCAAAGGCATCATCAGGGAGTCTATCCGGGGATATGATCTCTTTATTCTTTGCGATCCCGGCGCCTATAATGTGACCTATAAGCTCTACGGGATGGATACGCCTCTGAGCCCGGACGATCATTACGCGAACCTGCGGCGCATCATCGCGGCGACCAACGGCAAGGCAAAGCGGATTTCGGTCATCATGCCCATGCTGTACGAAGGCCGCCAGCACCGCCGTTCCAGCCGTGAGAGTCTTGACTGCGCGATGATGCTTCAGGATCTGGAGCGGATGGGTGTCAGCAATCTGATCACCTTTGATGCCCATGATCCCCGCGTACAGAACGCCATCCCCACCGCCGGTTTTGAAAGCTTCATGCCCAGCTATCAGGTGTTCAAGGCCCTGCTGAAGCGTGAGAAAGCCCTTCGGATTGACAAGGATCATATGATGATCGTCTCCCCCGATGAGGGAGCCATCGACCGGAACATCTTCTATGCCTCCGTCCTCGGGCTGGATATGGGCATGTTCTACAAGCGGCGGGATTATACGCGGATCGTCAGCGGCCGGAATCCGATTGTCGCCCATGAATACATGGGCAACACGGTGGAAGGAAAGGATGTTTTCGTCGCCGACGATATTATCTCCAGCGGGGAGAGCGTCATCGAGCTGGCCCGCGAACTGAAAAAGAGAAAGGCGAACCGGATCTTTGCCGCGGCCACCTTTGCCCTGTTCACCAACGGTCTGGAGGTATATGACCAGGCCTATAAGGACGGGATTATCGACCGCGTGATCTCCACCAACCTGACCTATCGGAATCCGGAAATCGCGAAACGGGAATGGTTCATTGAGGCGGATATGAGCAAGTATATTTCCTTCATCATCGCCACGCTGAATCATGACCGCAGCCTCGCCAAGCTGCTGAATCCCTATGATCGGATTCATGCCCTGCTGAAGCGCTACGAAAAGGAACAGATGGAGAACGGAATCCGGCTGATCTGATGGCCGGCTTCTCCGGCGCCGCCCGATCCGAAAACAATGCAATGAACCTGCTGCCCCGCCTTCCGGCGGGGCTTTTTCAAAGGATCTTCCTCCTTCCCGACCCTTTTGCGGAACGGTCGTCCTGTCAGCGCAGTTCCCGGTACTGTCAGAAAAATCCCTAGGGGTGTATCAAAAAATCTCCCCTCGGGCATTGAAAGCCCGGGCAGGAACAGGTATTATAAGGATGAAAAGCGCCCGACAGAAAGAGAGGACGAACAGATGAAGATTGGAATTCGGCTGCATGATACGGTTCCGGGCACCCTGGAACAGCGGCTCGCCTTTGTCCGGGGTCAGGGCTTCGAGTGCGCGCACCTGGCACTGAGCAAGACGCTGCCCGGCTTTTCCATGAAGGACGCCCCGTCGAAGCTGGCGGAGAAGGGTTTTGCCGGGGAGATCCGCGGCGCCTTTTACCGCACCGGGATGGACTGCGCTGTGCTGGGATGTTATCTGTGCCTGACCCATCCGGATCCGGAGGAGCGGGACCGCACGCGGGAGATCTACTACGCCCATCTGGCCTTCGCCCGGGAGACCGGCGCCTGGATGGTCGGTTCCGAAACGCCGGTCCACCCCGACAGCCCCCTGGCCCGGGAGGCCGCGCGCAGTGAGGAAGCGTACCGGTTTTTCCTGGATCAGATGCGGCCGGTGATCCGCCGGGCGGAGGAAGAGGGCGTGATCATGGCCATCGAGCCCGTTTATTCCCATATCATCTCCACGCCTGAGCGGGCGGAGCGGATGCTGGCGGATCTGAACAGCGATCATCTGCGGATCATTCTGGACGCGGTAAACCTGCTGGGTCCCGGGAATCTGGACCGGCGGGAGGCCGTGCTGGATGAGGCGGTCCGCCGGCTGGGGGACCGGGTCGCCCTGCTTCATATGAAGGATTACACGGTTCTTGCGGACGGCAGTCTGGATGCCGCGGCCTGCGGAGAGGGCGAAATGGATTACCGCATGCTGATGCGCTTCGCCCGGGAGAAGGATTTGTCCATGACGCTGGAAAACACGAAGCCGGAGAACGCCGAAAATGCGAGAAGGACGCTGCAGGAACTTGAAGCCTGAGAGTCCCTCCCGGCCCCGCTCCGGGGGCGAATCGGGGCTGAATGAAACCGAAACGGATGCATACCGGAAAGGAGCAAACGATGAAAACGCTTTTTGAGGAAAATCCCTTTATCCTCGGGTTCGGACTGATGCGCCTCCCGAAGAACGAGGACGGTTCCATCGATATCCCGCAGGTGTGCGAGATGGCGGACCGCTTTCTCGCCGCCGGCGGGACCTATTTTGACACGGCCTTCGTCTATGACGGCGGAGCCAGTGAGGCTGCCTTCCGGGCGGCGGTGGCGGAAAGGCATCCCCGGGAGGCCTATACGCTGGCGACAAAGCTGAACGCCACTCTGGGGGCCACGGATGAGCGGAGCGCGAAGCAGGAGTTCCATACCAGTCTCGAGCGCACCGGCGCCGGATATTTTGACTATTATCTGCTTCACGCGCTGCAGCGCAACACCTACGAAAAATATACCGAGTACGGGATCTGGGATTTTGTGAAGGAGCAGAAGGCCAAAGGGCTGATCCGCCATTGGGGGTTCTCCTTCCACGCGGATCCGGAGCTGCTTGAAATGCTGCTCGAGGAGCATCCGGACGCTGAGTTTGTGCAGCTGCAGATCAACTACGCGGACTGGGAGAATCCCGGCGTCGCCTCCCGGCGGAATCTCGAGATCTGCAGGGCCCACGGAAAGCCGGTCGTGGTGATGGAGCCCGTCAAGGGCGGTATCCTGGCGGATCCCATTCCCGCAGTCCGGAAGATCCTGGACGGCTGCGGAAAGGACGTCTCCTACGCCAGCTGGGCCATTCGCTTCGCCGCTCAGCTGGAAGGCGTATCCACCGTGCTCAGCGGCATGAGCAGTCTGGCCCAGATGGACGACAACCTGAAAACGATGAAGGACTTCCGGCCCCTGGACCGGGAGGAAACGGAGATCCTGCACCGGGTACAGAAGGCGCTGGATGAAGACAAGTCCATTCCCTGCACCGCCTGCCATTACTGCACAAAGGGCTGCCCGATGGACATTCCGATTCCGGAGATCTTCAACGTCCAGAACCGGCGGAAAGGGAGTCCCCAGTTCCGGGTCGAGCGTGAATACAAAATCGTAACCCAGGGCCGCGGAAAGGCGGGAGACTGCATCGCCTGCGGCCAGTGCGAAGGAGCCTGTCCCCAGCGCCTGCCCATCATCAGCCTGCTGCGGAAATCCGCGGAAGAGCTGCAGAAGGACTGATCCGGCATGCGTTCAATGTTCTGACAAAAACCCCGGGAGCGGGTCTCAGCCGCTTCCGGGGTTTTCCGGTTCCATCCTGCCGGGCCGGATACCGGCGGAGCGGAAATCCCGCAGGGCACAAAAAAACGGAGCCTTCATCTGAAAGGCTCCGTCATGTCTGG
>CAMVDI010000090.1 GCA_947166205.1 uncultured Clostridia bacterium | reverse complement strand
ATCCGGAAGACTCCCGGGATCTATCCCCGGAGGGCAGGAACCCCGAAGGCGAGGCCCCTGGGAACGAACGGATGAGGCGCGGACGGCGGCCGGAGAGGCCCTGAACCGGGCCGGAAGCCGCCCCCCCAAAAAAGACAAAAGCCGGAGAACCGGCACGAAACGGAGGAAAAACGAATGCCCTGCACAACAGTACTGGTCGGCGCCGGAGCCAGCCATGACGGCTCCACCATGATCGCCCGGACGGACGACGGATCCTTTGACGTCAAGAAGCTGACCGTGGTCAATCCCGGAGACCGGCGGAGAAAGTACAGAACCGTGATCTCCCATCTGGAGATTGAGCTGCCGGAGAACCCCCTGCGGTATACCGCCTGCCCCAACGTGGACCCGAAGGAAGGAATCTGGGCGGCCACCGGCATCAACGAGGCGAACGTGGGGATGACGGCCACGGAAACCATCACCTCCAATCCCCGGGTTCTGGCGGCGGACCCCTTCGTCAGGTACCGGAAGGCCGGCGGCGGGCAGAAGGAGACTCCGGGGGGCATCGGGGAAGAGGACATCGTGGTTCTGGTGCTGCCCTATATCCGCAGCGCCAGGGAGGGCGTGATCCGGCTGGCGGAGCTGCTGGAGAAATACGGAACCTATGAGTCCAACGGCATCGCCTTCAACGACGAGAAGGAGGTCTGGTGGCTGGAGACGATCGGCGGGCATCACTGGATGGCCCGGAAGGTGCCGGACGACCGGGTCGTGATCGCCCCGAACCAGTTCGCCATGGACGGATTTGACCTGGAGGACGCCTTCGGAAAGAAGGAGGCCCATCTTTGCAGCGCGGACCTGCGGGAGTTTGTCAGGGAGAACTATCTGGACCTGAACCAGGACGGACAGTTCAATCCCCGGGCGGTTTTCGGCAGCCGCCGGGATATGGACCATATCTACAACACGCCCCGGGCCTGGTTCATGGGGCGGTATCTGGCACCGAAGACCTATCGCTGGGACGGACCCGGGGCGGATTTCACGCCGGAGAGCGACGACATCCCCTGGAGCCTGAAGCCGGAGCGGAAGATCACGGCGGAGGATGTGAAATACCTGCTTTCCGGGCATTATCAGGGAACGCCCTACAACCCCTACACCAGCCAGGACACCGGCGTGCGGGGAAAATACCGGTCCATCGGGATCAACCGGACCGGCGTCACCGCCATCTGCCAGATCCGGCCCTACGCCCCGGAGACGGCGAAGGGGCTGGAGTGGATCTGCTTCGGCTCCACCACCTTTGACGCCATGGTGCCGGTGTATCCGAATGTTTCGAAGATGCCGGCCTATCTGAGCCGGGTCACCCTGGACGCCTCCACGGAAAACTTCTACTGGGCCAGCCGCATCATCGGCGCCCTGGCGGATCCCCATTACGCCGCCCAGATCCAGCATATCGACCGGTATCAGGAAGCTGTGGAGGCCGGCGCCCGCCGGATCGTGCTGGAATACGACCGGAAGATCGCGGAGCAGGGCGGGACAGGGCTGGCGGAGGAAGCCAACGAAAAACTCTGCGAAATGGCCCGGGAAGAGACGGCCAAGGCGCTGAACGCCGTGCTGAAGACCGCCAGCGAGAAGATGAGGAACGGATACAATCTGGCGGACAACTGATGGGAAAACACCGCGCCTTCCGGCGGCCTGGGCCGCGGGAGGGCGAAGACCGCCGACGAAAATGAAAAGGCCCGCGGACACCATGCCGCGGGCCTTTTCAGCGCCTGAGCCGGAAGAGGGGCCTTCAGTCCGGGATAAACCCAAGGTATTCGTTGAACACGTTGAAAAGCATATCGCCGGAGCAGACCGGCAGCTCGCCCTCCGTATGGCGGACGGGCACAAAACCGAACAGATCCGAGGCGCCGGTCAGCACCAGCGCCGGCACCACCAGCACGGACCGCCCCAGCAGAATCTCAAGATAGGGGACGTACCTGGCGGCCTGGAACACTTCATCCGGATCCACCCGGTCCTTCATCTTGAACTCCAGGGAGAAGGCGTATTTCCCCGTGATGACCAGCACATCCGTATAAATCCGGATATACTTCGCCCGGTTCAGCCGGAGCTCAAAGGCGATCTCCCAGTTCTCCGCCGATTCCCGGGACATCTCCTTCAGATCGGCGAAGAGCCGCAGCATGGTCTGGCGGCAGTCCCGGAAGGAATGAATCAGCCCCCGGGTGTCATTCAGATTCCGGCCGATCCGCCGACAGCCCGCCTCGAGCCGGGACAGCCATTCCGCCTCATCCGACCGGATGAATTCCCCCGCCAGCCCGTACCAGCCGGAGAACTCGTACAGGCCCTCGTGGGGAAAGGCCTGGCGGACCAGGGCATGCCAGCGGTATTCCCGGTCCTGATAGCACATCTCCCGCATCAGCGCGGAGGAAACCAGCAGGCGGCTGACCTCTGACTTTTCCAGACCCAGGGTTTTGCCGATTTCCCTGGCCTTCAGCCCTGAACTCCGGGCAATCAGGGCATAGACCCGCTGCTCCGTTTCCGAAAACCTCCCGGAGGGATCCTGATCACCCATGATTTCTTCTCCCAATCCCGGCGGGACTTCCGCCGCCGGATTTCTGACGAAGCATGCCGCCCGGGGGGCGGCACGTTTTGCCCTTTTCAGAGCGCCTGAGTCCGGATCCCCGGGCGTTTACCGGCTCCGGACAAACATGACCTCGGAGATACAGACATCCGTGGGGAACTTCGTGCCCTTGTAGATGCTCAGAATCCTGAACCGGACACCGGTCACGTTCCTGTGGGTCCCCAGACCGATCTTCAGCCAGTCCGATCTGGATTTGTCATCCTTCAGGGTGACGGTTTGCTTGTCCGTCCATTCATCGCTGCCGCTGTAGCGGAAGGCGATGCCGAGATCCTTCACCCGGCTGTTCCGGGTATACTGGTCAAACCCCTTGGTCACCGTCCAGAATCCATTCTTGATCCACAGCTGATCAATTTCCACCGGCGAGAGGAAGGTGAAGTAGGCGTAGGTCTCCTTCAGCTTGCTCCTTTTGGTCGAGAACTGCCAGGCCGTTTGCTCGTTTCCGTCGGTCATCCGGTACGGGGCGTAGGCGCCGGCCTCCTTTCCCTCGATAAAGGAGCTGGCGTCCGTCGTCCCGATCACGGCTTTGTACACGCCGTTTCCCTGATCCCAGACCATGGGATCCGACCCGGACGGGGGGACGGGGGTATCCATTGCGGCGGGTGCGGCGGCCTCCGCCTCCGAACCGCCCGCGCTTCCGCCTCCCGACTCCAGGAAAGCCAGCTCTTCATCCGTCAGATTCCGGGTCAGGGACTCTCCGAAATATCTGAAGTAAGCCTTTCCGTCCTTGATTCTGACCGTCTTGTCCAGCCCCAGGCCGGTGTAGGCGATGTGCAGGGTCAGCTTTCCCCCCGCATAGCTCCAGCTGCCCGAGTAGTTCATATACCCTTCCGGCAGGCCTTCCGCCAGCTCCGCGGTCCCGTCCGCGTGCAGCTTCAGGGTAAAGCCCACCGTGGCATCCTCGTTCAGCTGGGACAGGGCGTGGCTTTTCGGAAGGGAGGCGGAAAGGGAGATCCAGGGGCGGGGCGTGGCCGTGGGCACCGGGGTGGGCGCGGCCGTGGGCACGGGAGTCGCTGTCGGCACCGGAGTGGGCGTGGCCGTGGGCACCGGAGTGGGCGTGGCCGTGGGCGCCGGAGTGGGCGTGGCCGTGGGAACAGCGGTCGGAACCGGCGCAGGCGTGGCCGTGGGCATGGGGGTCGCCGTGGGCGCCGGGGTGGGCGTGGCTGTCGGCACCTCCGTCGGCACGGCTGTGGGCACCTCCGTGGGCACCGCGGTCGGCACCTCCGTCGGAACGGCCGTGGGCACAGCCGTCGGAACCTCCGTGGGCACGGCTGTCGGCGCAGAGGTTGGAACCACCGTCGGAGCCTCATTCCGTCCGCTGTCCGGATCCGGCGAATCGGCGGACATCCACGGAGCGTCCGCCATGGCCGGAGGCTCATCCATCCGGAGGAGACGGATCTCCTGACGGCCGCTGATAAGCCGGAGTTCCCCGTACTGACGGTCAACTCTCCAGGTTTCTTCCCCGAGGGTCACCTGATCCCCCTGAGCGGTCAGGGGCAGCCGGAGCGTATCTGCTCCGGATCCCGACTCCATGCTCACTTCCGCGAAATCGCCGGAGAAGGAAACCCTGACCGTTCCGCCCCGGGACAGGACGCGCTCCAGGCGTCCGCCCAGGCCGCCCTCCGCTCCTGATCCTGTAATCTGATCCACCTGCCAGCCGCCGTCGACCGTCTGGCGCTGACCGCAGCCGGCCAGAACCAAAAGCATGACCAGAAGAATTGCTGCGATTTTCCAATGCTTCATTTTCGTACTCCTGTCCGCCCCCATGCCCCGCGCCCGATGAAAACACAGGGGATCTGTCCATACCATTCTACCGGGGGTCAGGCTCCGGCTGTGAAATCCCTTTTACGGGGGACGAAAGGGGGAGAAAAAGTGAAAAGACTCCGATTGTTTTTCCGTGCCGAAGGGACGGAGACCGGGAAAGGCTCCGGGGCGGACAGGAGGAAAACCTCCGTTCCGTCAGTCCGGAAGCTGCTGGAGGAAGGGGCCTGAGCGGGAGGGGGCGATATGGGCGCAGTCGTTGAAGAGGTCCAGGCGGGGGAAGACCCAGTCTCCGGGGCTGACGGGGAACCGCAGAACGATGACCGAGGTGAAATCATAGGGCATGGCGGCACAGACATAGGGGAAGGGGAGCCCCAGCAGATGGCTGAGGACGATTCCTCCCGAGCCGCCGTGGCTGAAGACGGCCACGGTCTTTTCGCTGCCGGCCTCACAGCGGAACCGGAACCCCTCATGGCGGTACCCCTGATCCAGCAGGAAGCCGTCAAAGGCGGCGGAAACCCGGTCGTATTCCTTCAGCACCAGGTTTTCCCGGAAGTAGGGGTGGCCGCGCCAGTCATTCCGGTAAAAATCGTATCCTTCCTCCATCATCCGGCAGCCCAGGGTCCAGGGATGGCCTCCTTCCGGGACGCCTTCTCCGCCCCAGGTGATCTCATGCATGTAATCCAGCACGGTGACCGGCAGCCCGAGCAGCTCCGCGGTTTCGGCGGCGGTCTGCCGGGCCCGGCCGAAGGGCGAGGAATAGATTTCGGAGATTTCCTCCCGGGCCAGCCTGCAGGCGGCGGCGGCCGCCTGCTTTTTTCCGGTTTCGGTCAGGCAGTCCAGGGCGTAATCCGGCTCTCCGTGGCGGACAAAGATGATGCGCACGGCGTTTCCTCCTGCGGTTTCGATTCTTGTTTCGTTTCCTTCGGGGGCAAGAGCTTAATCCGCGGAAAGATCCAGAGTCAGGGTGACGGGGCAGTGATCCGAGCCGAGGACCTCCGTCCGGATGTCCGCCTCCCGGATCCGGTCCCGCAGCCGGTCGGAGACCAGGAAGTAATCGATGCGCCATCCGGCGTTGTTTTCCCGGGCATGGAACATATAGCTCCACCAGGAATAGATCTCCTTCCGGTCCGGATACAGGAAACGGAAGGTGTCCGTGAATCCGGCGGAAAGCAGCGCGGTCATCTTCTCCCGCTCCTGGGGCGTGAAACCGGCGTTCTGCTGATTGGATTTCGGATTCTTCAGATCGATCTCCTGATGGGCCACATTCATGTCCCCGCAGACGACGACCGGCTTTTTCCGGTCCAGGGACACCAGATAATCCCGGAAAGCGTCCTCCCAGGTCATCCTGTACGCGAGACGGGTCAGCTCCCGCTGACTGTTGGGCGTATAGACGGTGACCAGATAGAAGGCCGGGTACTCCAGGGTGATGACCCGGCCCTCATGATCATGATCCGGGATGCCGAGCCCCATGACCACGGAGAGGGGCTCCCGGCGGGCAAAGACCGCCGTTCCGCTGTAGCCCTTTTTCTCGGCGGAATTCATGAAAAGGCGGTAGCCCTCCGAGAGAATATCCGCCTGGCCGGGCTGCATCTTCGTCTCCTGCAGGCAGAAAAAATCCGCGTCCGCCCGGGCGAAATAATCGGAGAAGCCCTTTCCCATACAGGCTCTGAGGCCGTTCACATTCCAGGATACAAATTTCAGCATGCTGTTTCCTCCCGCCGGGCAGGTTTTTGTCGTGGATTGTCAGGCCCGGGATGCCCCGGGCCCGGGACGGAGGAGCCTTCAGGCGCCTTTCAGGCGGTCCAGGTACGCCTCCAGATCGGCAAAGGGTTCCAGGGGGGAATCCTTTTTCAGATACAGGGGATGATGGGGATGGCCCGCCCGGCTTCGGGGCCCGGCGGTCAGCCAGCGGGCGCCGAAGGCTTCCCCCTCCCGGACCATGTCCCTCACGCAGGCGGGGAGCCAGGGGCGCTTTTCGATCACCGCGCCCCAGGCGGCCCAGACGGCGGGACGATCCCCGGAGCGGGAGAGAACCCAGCGGAAGGCCTTCATGTTCTCCGCGTGCAGAAAAGGGTTCATCTCCCGGTCCATATCCTCCGGGACGGTGGCCCGCTGGGCATAGACATTGAACATGACAAAGGAATCATAGCCGTTGAAGCGGGCGACCCTTTCCACGCTCTTCAGCGTGTTGTCCAGACGGCCGGGCACGGCGGTGGAAGGGTTCACCCCGATACAGATCAGGGGACGGGCGCCCCGGGTTCCCAGAATATAGCGGTATTCCGAATAGTGATCGGGCACATAAAGCCACGCCCCCCGGTCGTATTCCACACGGGTGGGCCGGAGAGCGTCGGCAAAAGTCAGAACCTCCGCGTGCTGGGTATCGGAAGAAGGGATATGTTTCATGGCGTTATCACCTGAAGAAGCGGGGACGGGGACCGGTCAGGCCCTGGGACGGATCAGGATCAGCGGGGTGAGCTCATCCCCCTGGCCGGAGGGATTGTCCGCCAGGGCATCCTGAATCTCCTCATCGGAGAGGGGAAAACCCGTTCCCTTGCCCAGCTGATTCTGGTCAATATCGTTGGCGTCCATCAGGACGACGGGGACGCCGGTCTTCTTTTCCAGATCGTCGCAGAGCTCCACGGGATTGGTATTGTTGATCAGGGCCAGATCGTGATACCTTTCGAAGGAGGAGCGGTAATAGAATCCGTCGATCCCGGCGACGCCGGGGCCGACGATTTTATAGAAGACCCCCTTTTTCCCGAAGGGCTTGGTCACCGCGGAGGCGATGGCCGCGAAGATGACCTTCGGCGCGCCGACCATGTCGATGGCCAGCTGCAGCTTGTAGGGATCATGCATGCCAGAT
>CAMVDI010000089.1 GCA_947166205.1 uncultured Clostridia bacterium | reverse complement strand
CCCGGCCCAGGTCAACCTGACCCGGGACAGGATCATCATTCTGGAGGGCGAAAACTGGAACACCGGGCTGATCGGACTGGCCGCGGGAAAGCTCTGCGAGCGTTTCCACCACCCGGCTGTGGTGCTGAGCCGGCAGGGCGGTCAGGCGGTGGGCAGCTGCAGGTCCGTGCCGGGCATCAATATCTGGGAGATCCTGAACGCCTGCGGGGATCTCTTCCTGCGCTTCGGCGGCCATGAACAGGCGGCGGGGCTGACCGTGGCGGCGGAGAAGATTCCGGAGATGCGCCGGCGGATGAACGAAGCGATCCGGGAGAGATGCGACGACAGATGCTTCCTGCCGGTCCGGGAATATGACACCGAACTGGCGCTGAGCCAGGTGACCCTGGAGACGGTGGAGGCGCTGGAGGCGCTGGAGCCCACCGGATGCGGAAACCCGGCGCCGGTGTTTCTGTGCAGGGATGTTTTTCTGCAGGAAGCGCGGCCCGTGGGGAAGGACCGGAGCCACCTGAAGCTGACCGTGACCCAGGGACAGGAGCTGCGGGGCGGAATCGGATTCGGCCTGGGAGAAGCGGCCGGGCAGGGGATCGAGCGGGCGGACCTGCTGTTCCGCCCCACCCGGAATGAATTCAACGGAAAGGTGACCGCCCAGCTTCAGGTTCAGGCGATCCGCCCGGCGGAGCCGGAAGGGGAAGCCCCGGAAACCGGGGATCCGGAGGAGCTTTTTCTGCGCTGCCTGCAGGAAATGACCCGGCTTTCGGCGAAACAGAAGGATCATGTGCCTGCCGCGCGGGGGCTGCGGCCCGAGCATCTGCTGAAGGAGCGGGCGGCGGCCCTGGATCCCTCCCGAGAGGCGCTGGGAAGGCTCTTTCTGGCGCTGCGCGCCTTCCGGGGAGACAGCCTGGAGGCGCTGCGGGCCGAAACGGGGGAATCCGCGGAACAGCTGCTTTTCGGGCTGACCGCCTTCCGCCAGCTGGGGCTGATCCGCTGGGAGCGCAGCCCCTTCCGGGTGGAGATGCTGCCGGCGGAAAGGAAATCGGATCTGGAGAACAGTCCGCTGGTCCGGTATCTGCGGAACATGGCGGAATGAGAAGGATCCGGAAAGGGAAAAAAACGGAGAGGGGGGAATGGAATGAGCTTTGCATCCTATGAGGCGATGCCGCTGGAGACGATGATTGCCCGGGTTCAGAAATATCATCCGGGGGACGGATACCGGATTGTGGAAAAGGCCTGGCATTTCGCGGAGAAGGCGCACGCGGGACAGGTGCGCAAGAGCGGAGAACCCTATTTCATTCACCCCTGCTTTGTGGCCAGTATCCTGGCGGATCTGATGATCGACCCGCCCACCATCGCCGCCGGGCTGCTGCACGACACGGTGGAGGACTGCGCGGATATCACCCTGGACACGCTGCGGCGGGAGTTCGGGGATGAGGTGGCGGAGCTGGTGGACGGCGTGACCAAGCTGAACAAGCTGGATTTCGCCAACCGGGAGGAGGCCCAGGCGGAGAGCGTCCGGAAGATGATCCTGGCCATGGGCAAGGATATCCGGGTCGTCCTGATCAAGCTGGCGGACCGGCTGCACAACATGTATACCCTGCGTTACCAGCCGGCGGACCGGCAGAAGGCCATCGCCCGGGAGACGCTGGACATCTATGCCCCGCTGGCGCACCGGCTGGGGGTCTATGCCCTGAAGCAGGATCTGGAGGATCTGAGCCTGAAATACCTGGATCCCGACGGATACAACAACATCGTGCACCTGGTGGGCATGAAGCGGGCGGAGCGGGAAGAGAGCATCCGCATGGTGATCGACGAGCTGAGCGCCAGGCTGGATGAACAGCATATCCGCTTCGACATCGACGGCCGGTCCAAGCACTTCTATTCCATCTACCGGAAGATGGTGCTGCAGCACAAGACCTTTGACCAGATCTACGACCTGATCGCCATCCGGGTGATCGTGGACACGATTCCGGACTGCTATGCCGTGCTGGGCATCGTGCACACCCTGTGGACCCAGGTTCCGGGCCGGTTCAAGGACTATATTTCCGTCCCCAAGGCCAACATGTACCAGAGCCTGCACACCACGGTCATGGGCGGCCGGAAGATGCCCTTCCCCTTTGAGGTGCAGATCCGCACCTGGGAGATGCACCGGATCGCGGAATACGGCATCGCCGCCCACTGGCGCTACAAGGAAGGCCGGAAGAAGGAGGACGAGCTGGACACCAAGCTGACCTGGGTGCGCCAGATTCTGGACTGGTCCAGCGACACCCGGGACAGCCGGGAGTTTATCGATACGCTGAAGACCGATCTGTTTGACGACGAGGTCTTTCTCTTCACGCCCAAGGGCGACGTGATCTCCATGCCCAAGGGTTCCACGCCGCTGGACTTTGCCTACCGGATCCACTCCGCCGTGGGAAACAAATGCGTCGGCGCGAAGGTGAACGGCAAGCTGGTGCCCCTGGAGACGGAACTGTCCACCGGGGACCGGGTGGAGATCATGACCTCTTCCTCCGGCAAGGGCCCCTCCTCCGACTGGATCCGCATCTGCAAGACCCCCCAGGCCAAGGCGAAGATCCGTCAGTACCTGAAGAAGGAGCTCCGGCAGGAGAACCTGGTCCTGGGCCGGGAGATGCTGGATCATGAGTGCGCCCGCCGGGGCGTCAAGCTGAGCGAGATCGTCCGGGCGGAGAACTATGAAGCCATGCTGAAAAAGTATGGATTCAACGAGTTTGACGACATCTGCTGCGCGGTGGGATACGGCGGAATGGCGGCCCAGTACGTGGTGACCCGCCTGATCGAGGAAGCCCGTGCCCGGGAGGCGGCGCCGCCGGCCATTCCGGAGCGGATTCCGGACCAGGCGGACGAGAAGCAGCTGAGCCAGCGCAGGGCCAACCACGGCATCATTCTGACCGGAAACGAGGATCTGGATATCCCGATCCGGTTTGCCCGCTGCTGCAGCCCCGTGCCCGGGGACGAGATCGTGGGCTATATCACCCGGGGCCGGGGCGTCACCATCCACAAGGCGGAGTGCAACAACGCCGCCCTGTCGGAGCCGGAGCGCCGGATCCCCGTGGAATGGGCTTCGGAGAGCGGCGGATCCTTCTACGCTTCCATCAAGATCCTGGTCTATGACCGGGTCAACATGCTCAGCGAGATCGCTTCCGTCATCGGGGAAATGAACGTCTCCATCAAGGCGGCCCAGATCCAGACGGACGACAAGACCCGGATCTCCACGGTGAAGCTGACCCTGGACGTGCAGTCCCGGGAGCAGATGAACCGGGTGATCCAGGCGGTCCGCAACAAGGCGGACGTGCTGGACGTCTACAGAATCACCGCCTGAGCCGGGCGAAAAGCGCCCGGGGCCGGAGAAAGAGGAGAAGGAGCCGATGAACCAGCTGGCCGATTACCTGGCGACCATACAGCCGGAGCTGATCCAAACAGCCCGGCTTTTCGGCCTGGAGGAAAGGCTGGCGGAGACGGAGATGCGGGCGGAGGAAACGGAGGGAAGCTATCGGATCACCTTCTTACTGGAGGGGAAAAAGGCGAGCCGTTCCGTTTCCGTGCCGGAGGATCCGGAGCCGCGGATCCGGGAGCTGCACCGGAAGCGGGCGGCCAGGCGGCTCTGCAAGCAGACGCTGTACGACCTGTGCAGGCAGGTCTCCGGGATCCATCCGCCCTGGGGCAGCCTGACGGGGGTGCGCCCCACCCATCTGATGCTGGAGGCACTGGCGGAAGGGCTGGAACCGGAGCGGGCGGAGGAACGCCTGATCGGGGATTTTGACGTGACGCCGGAAAAAGCGAAGCTGCTGTCCAGGATCGCCATGACCCAGCGGGAGATGCCACCTCCGGGGGACGAATGGATCGATGTCTATGTGGGAATCCCCTTCTGCACGACGCGATGCGCCTACTGCTCCTTTTCCTCCGGCGAGCTGGGGGACGGGAGACTGACGGAGCCCTATCTGGCGGCGCTGGAGAAGGAGATGCGGGCCGGGGCGGACATCCTCCGGGAGGCCGGGAAACGGCTCCGGGCGGTCTATGTGGGCGGCGGAACGCCTACGGCGCTGCCGGAGGAGGCCTTTGCCCGGATGACGGAAAACCTGATTCACATTTTTCCGGGAGCGCTGGAATATACTATAGAGGCCGGAAGGCCGGACACCCTGAGCCGGGCGAAGCTGCGGACCATCCGGGAAGCGGGGGTCCGGCGGATCTCCATCAATCCCCAGACCATGAATGACCGGACCCTGCGGGTGATCGGGCGCGCCCATACCGCGGAGCAGGTGCGGGAAGCCTACGCCCTCGCCCGGGAGGAAAGGATTCCGCATATCAACATGGACGTGATCGCGGGACTGCCCGGGGAGACCGAGGCGGATTTCGCCCGGACCATGGAGGAAGCGGTGCGCCTGGCTCCGGAAAGCCTGACGGTTCATACCCTGGCCATCAAGCGGTCCTCCCCCTGGGGGGAGCGGCAGACCGCGGCCAGGCAGGGGAAGGGCGGGGGAGAAATCCTGCCCTCCGGGGAAACCGCTGCGGAGATGGTGCGCCTGGGCGGGGAAACCGCGGCGCGGATGGGGATGCGGCCCTACTACCTTTACAAGCAGAAATACATGGCGGGCAACCTGGAGAACACCGGGTACGCCCTGCCGGGGCACGAGTGCGTGTACAATGTGGACATCATGGAGGAGACCTCCCATATCCTGGCGCTGGGCGCCGGGGGAATCTCCAAGCGGATCTATCCCGAGGAAGGGCATATCGGCCGGGCGCCGAACGTGAGCCATATCGAAACCTATCTGGCCCGGACGGACGAGATGATTCAGCGAAAAAGGGAGCTTTTTCTGGGGGAGGCTCCGGCGGCGGGAGAACATACGCCGGGGTGAAACCAAATAAACAGCCGGGGGAGAGAGAACAATGCAGTATCCGCAGGACGAATGGGGACAGCAGGACGGCGGCCTGAACGGGGGAAAAGGTTCGGGACGGCGCTCCGGGGGAGGCAGCGGATGGAACGCGCTTTTCACGCTGACAGCCATCGTGATCGTGACGGCCTTCTCGATGGGAATGTCCTGGCTGACGCGGAACGTGGATGAGCGGCCGGTCTGGATGATGGGCCTGATCTTCATGGTGCCGACGGCGGCCCTGATGCTGGGCACCATGCTGGTGGAGGGGGCCACCTCCTACATGACGCCGGACACCAGCCGGAAGCCGCAGATCCGGCTGGCGGTCATCGTGACGCTGGCCACCTTCCTGGTGGCATGCATCTGCGACCTGATCTATCTGCAGGGGTTCAAGAAGGAGCTGGAGCCGGCGAAGAACGAAATCAC
This sequence comes from uncultured Clostridia bacterium, assembly GCA_947166205.1. Next base: position 1,938 of record CAMVDI010000089.1, on the reverse strand, counting down.
GCCGGCCAGGGCTTCGGAGCGGATGATCCTGATCTGGGACGACACTGCCTCCATGCAGGAAAACGGCGCCCATGACCGGGCCGCCGCCGCGGCGGGGCAGCTGCTGGACAGCCTGCCGGGAACGGCGCAGGCGGCGATGATCTCCGGCGGGAAAACGATTCCCTTCGGCACCGTTTCCGGCGCGCAGCGGCAGCGCATGGACGCGCTGATCGCCGCTGAGCCCTCCGCGGGGGGCATGTATTTCGGGGATGCCTTCGCCGCGGCGGCGGCCCTGGCGGAGGAAGCCGGCGGGCAGGAGCCCGTCCGGATCGTCTTTTTCAGCGACGGCGCCCATGCCTGGGACGCAAACGGGACGGATCCGGGACCGGCGGTGCTTGGACGGGACCGGATCCGCCTGTACTGGGTTCTGCTGGACCGGGTTCCGGAGGAGATGGAGGAAATCCTGCGGATCCCGGGGAAGAGCCAGATCCTGACGCCGGAGAACGTCCGGAAGGCGGCGGAGGGCATGGAGACCGTCCGCTATCAGGAAAGGGTGGCGCCCGCGGAGGTGCCCAAGGAGATCCGGCTGCAGCAGGACCTGATCCGGAACCGGGATCAGTCCGCCAAGATCATTACCTGCGTCATGATGATTCTTGAGGGACTTTCCCTGGGTATCTGCCTGTCCCTGATGTACAGCTCCGCCGGGCAGTTCCGGGCGCAGTACATCATCTCCCCCCTGATGGGCGCGCTGTCCTTCATCCTGCTGAAATACGTGATGAGCACGGAGGACATGTCCACCTGGTGGATCCGGGAGGGGCTTTCCTTCTCGCTGCTGGGCGTCGTCATCATGATGAAGAACAGCTTTATCCGGAAGCCTGTTTCCGTACAGGCGGACGGCGGCTGGGAAAACGGTTCGGACGCGGGCGGATGGTAAGGCCGGGGGACCGGACAGCGGAGCGAGCGGACAAGAAGGCGGGAGGAATCTGAAGATGAATTGCAGCGCGTGCGGCCGGAAACTGAAGAAGGGGCAGACCGTCTGTCCTTCCTGCGGCGCGAAAACCGGCGGAACGGATTCGGAATACGGCTTTTCTTCGAAGGAAGACCAGTTTGTCAGCAGCGAGGACGCGTTTGACCTGGGAACGGGCGGGTTTCCCGCGGATGGACCCGCGGCGGCCTTCCGGCCCCGGAGGAGCGGCGGCGGCCTGAAGTGGCTGCTGGCGCTGGCGGCGGTTCTGGTGATCGCCGGCGCGGCGGTCCTGCTGCTGATCCCGAAGAAAACGGCGGAGGAAACGGCGGTCCGGGGATTTGCCGCCCCCACCGGGCAGTGGGAATGGATCGACAGCGGCCGGCGGCTGCTGACCAACGAGCTGCTGGTCACGATGAAGGGGGAAGGAACCCGGAGGGACCTGGAGACAGCGCTGGAGACCCTGGACGGGGCGGTCGTCGGATACTTTCCGGAGCTGAAGCAGTATCAGGTACGGTTCAACACCGGCTCCCGAACGGAACTGGCGGAAAAGAAAACCGCCCTGGAGAATCTGGAAAGCGTGGGCAGGGCGGACTGGCAGCTGCTGATCCTCCCGGAGGAAAGCAGCCTGACCGGGACGGCCGGCGCCTGGCCCGCCGGCGCGGGGGAGACCCTGGGTCTGCTGGGCGCCTTCCTGCCTGGTACGGAGGAAACCGGCGCCGCTCCCCTTCTGTCCCAGTCCTTCCCGAACCGGGAGGCGCTGACGGAATACGGGAATACCCATCCCGGGCTGCCGGAGACGGAGAACGGGAAGATCGCCGAAGCGCTGGCGGCGGACCGGAATGTGATCACAGCGCCGGCTTTCTATCTGGAGGAAAACCCGGACGGAACCCTCACCCGGTATACAACGACCGGAGCTGTGCGGATGCAGATCGCGCAGCTGGCGGACCGGGGGGCCCGGGTAATCGGGGTCCCGTTTGCCTGCGCCGCGGTCC
>CAMVDI010000088.1 GCA_947166205.1 uncultured Clostridia bacterium | reverse complement strand
AGAAAGCCCATGAGCGCCGCCGCCGCGATCAGCACGGCCGCGAGCGCCGCTTTCATTCCCCTGCTCACGGTTCCGCCTCCTCCCGGCTCCCGGCCTCCCCGGCGCCTGTGCCTTCCCCGCCATTGGCTTCGGTCGTCCGTGCTTCAGCTTCTCCGGAGCCCGGCGTCCCGGCGGTTTCGTTCCCGGCTTCCCCGGTCCCGGCCTCCGGCATGGCGTCCCCGGCCTCCCCGGCCCGTTCCTCCATCTCCTTCTTTTCCGCCCGCAGCCGCTTCCGCTCCGCCTTCAGCGCCTGAACCTCCGCCTTGGCCGCCTCCGCCTTCGGCCCGGCCTCCGCCAGCTCCGCCCGGACTTCCGGCAGCTCCGCGGTCACCTGCTCATATTCATGGGTCTGCTTCCGCTCCCGGCCCCGGCTGGTCTCCAGGCTCGTTTCCAGGTCCGCCTTCCGGAAGTCCAGATCCGCGCGGATCAGGGTGTACGCCGCCATAAAAGCGCAGAAGACAGCCATCCCCGCCGCGAAAATCCGCCGGAGCCATCTGCCGTCCCCCCGCATAGGCCGCGTCCCCCTTTCCGTCCTGATTCCCTGCGTTTTGTTCCTGATGCATAAAACCCCGTTCCCTGGGCTTGGGTCTTATGTCTTGCGCCCTGTTCCCTGCGCCGGCGTCCTGTATCTTGCGCCTTGCGGCTTATTCCTTTTCCGCTTCCCTTTTTCTCCGTCTTTCCTTCTCCAGCCAGACGGACAGCACCGCCACGTCCGCGGGGTTCACCCCGGGAATCCGCCCCGCGGCCCCGAGGGATACGGGCTTCTGCCGGGCCAGCTTCTGCCGGGCCTCCAGCCGCAGTCCGCTGATCTCCCCGTAGGGAATGTCCTCCGCCAGCCGGGTTTCCTCCGCCTGTCTCGCCCGCCGGATCAGGGCCTCCTGCTTCTCCAGGTATCCGGCATATTTTACGGAGATTTCCGCCTGTTCCGCCGCCGGGCCGGAGACCTCCCGCCATCCGGGATCCATCTCCCCCAGCTCCTTCATCCCGATCCGGGGCCGTCGGATCAGCTCCTCCGCGCTCAGGGATCCGGCGCTCTCCGTCTCCCCGTGCTCCGCCAGAAAGGCGTTCAGCTTCGCCCCCGGCGCGTACCGGGTAGTCTTCATCCGGCGCAGGGTCTCCTCCGTTTCCCGCCGCTTCTCCCGCATGGTTTCCAGCCGCTCCCCGCTGACCAGCCCCGCCGCCGCGCCGATCTCCGTCAGCCGCAGGTCCGCGTTGTCCTGCCGCAGGTACAGCCGGTGCTCCGCCCGGGAGGTCATCATCCGGTACGGCTCGTCCGTCCCCTTCGTGGTCAGGTCGTCCGTCAGAACGCCCAGATAGGCCTGATCCCGGGTCAGGATCACTTTCTCCCTTCCCTGCAGGCTCAGCGCCGCGTTCATCCCCGCCAGCAGCCCCTGGGCCGCGGCTTCCTCATATCCGCTTGTTCCGTTGATCTGTCCGGCAAAGAAGAGCCCGCCGATCCGCAGGCTCTCCATCGTGGGCCGCAGCTCGCGGCTGTCGATGCAGTCGTACTCGATGGCGTAGGCCAGCCGGGTCAGCTCGCACCGCCGCAGCCCCGGCAGCGTGCGGTACATCCGCCACTGCACGTCCTCCGGCATGGAGGAGCTCATCCCCTGGACGTACCACTCCAGGCTGTTCTTCCCCTCCGGCTCAAGAAAGATCTGATGCCGCTCCTTCTCCGCGAACCGCACGATCTTGTCCTCGATGGAGGGGCAGTACCGGGGGCCGATGCCGTGGATCTTTCCGCTGTAAAGGGGCGCCCGGTGCAGGTTCTCCCGGATGATCCGGTGGGTTTCCTCATTCGTCCATGTCAGGTAGCAGGCATAGCTGTTCTCCAGCTTTCTGCCCTGGTTCAGAAAGGAGAAGGGCGTCACCGGCTCGTCCCCCCGCTGGATCTCCATCTCGTCGAAGTCGATGCTCCGCTGGTCGATCCGGGCGGGCGTGCCGGTCTTGAACCGGCGCAGCTCAAAGCCCAGGCTCCGCAGCCCCTCCGAGAGCCCGTTCGCCCCCTGCAGTCCCTGGGGCCCGCCTTCCCTGCTGTATTCCCCGATGATGATCCGGCCCTTCAGGTAGACCCCCGTGGCCAGGACCGCCGCGCCGCAGCTGATCCGGGCGCCGGTGGCCGTGGTGACCCCGGTCACCCGGCCGTTCTCCGTCTCGACGGATACGGCCTCCCCCTGCCGGATCTGAAGCCCGGGCTGGGTCATCAGCGCCTTCCGCATCCGGTTCTGGTAGGCCTGCTTGTCCGCCTGGGCCCGCAGGGCGTGCACGGCGGGACCCTTCCCGGTGTTCAACATCCGGCTCTGCAGAAAGGTGTCGTCGATGGCCAGGGCCATTTCCCCGCCCAACGCGTCCACTTCCCGGACCAGATGCCCCTTGGCGGAGCCGCCGATCACGGGATTGCAGGCCATCAGCGCCACCCCGTCCATGTTCAGCGTCAGCAGCACCGTATCCATGCCCATCCGGGCCGCGGCCAGCGCCGCCTCGCATCCGGCGTGCCCCGCGCCGATGACAACCACATCCGCCATAGATCTGTTCCGTTCTCCTCTGTTCTCGGGTCCGCCCCGTTTCCGTGCCTGCCCCTGCTCCGGGATCATGCCCGTTTCCGGGATTGCCCGCGTCCCGGGATCATGCCCGATTCCGGGTCTTCCCTGTCCTCGGGGTCCGCCCCGTTTCCGGGCTTATCCTTCCGCGCCGTATCCGTCCAGAACCTGGGTGGGCACGGGCGGGAAGAACCGCCGGAAGGTCTGGGTGGGCCGGTCCTCCTCCGGAATGTTCCGGGTGTATCCCTCCGTGTCCCGCCATCCCGTGATGGTGATGGTCACCGTCCCGATGGGATACAGCGGCTGGACATAGTCCCCGAAGAAGAATTCATAGTGCATGGAAATCTCTCCCGGGCCGATCTCCAGGGGATACTTGCCCTCAAAGCTGTTGCTGACCCCGTCCGTATTGCATACGAGGGGCTCCCCGTTCTGGTCGTAGGTCTCAATGGTGAAGTACACCCGGTCCACGGTGAAGTCGCTCCGGTTCCGCAGGGTGATGCGGATGTTCTCGTGCTCGATGTACAGGTCGTCCACGACGATGGCCCGGTTGAAGTCCCCCACCCGTACCTCCGCCGAGGCGCTGTATCCGCCGTCCTCCGTGGTGCCGGTGATAGTCGTGGTGCCCGGGTGCCATCCCCGGACCCGGCCGATGTTCTTATGGTCGGTAACGGTGGCGATATAATCGTCGCCCATGGTGAAATGGACGTTCTGGTTATTGGCGTTCGAGGGCTGAATCAGCGCCTTGATGTTCAGGCTCCGCTCCAGCTGCACGTGGTAAACCCCGTACTGGATGGAAACGCCCTCCACCGGCTGGGTCACGATGACCCGCACCTGGCCGCGCCGGTTCGATCCGTCCGTGGCCGCGGCGGTGATGGTGGCGCTGCCCCGGGTATGCCCGGTGACGAGGCCGTTGGCGTCAACGGTGGCCACGTTCCGGTTCGAGGAGCTGAAGGTCACGTCCTGGATGGTGGCGTCCGAGGGCTCGACGATCCAGGACAGCTGCGCGGAGGTCCGGATGGGCATGGAAACCTGCCCTCCCGGGAAGGTAATGGCCGTCACCCGCTGAATGACCTTCACGGGCACCTCCGCCTTCACCTCCGGATTGCTCCGGCTGGCCGCGGTGATGACGCACTCGCCCCTGGTGATGCCCTGCACCTGGCCGTTCGAGTTCACCTGGGCGATCCGCTCGTCCGAGGAAGACCATACGATGCTCCGGTCGTTGGCGTTCTCCGGGTCCGCCGTCGCGTGCAGGTATCCGTTCTGCCGGGTGGCGAGGGTGATTTCGCTCTCCCGGATGGTGACCCGGGTCACCGGCTGGGTCACGGTGATGGTGATCGTCTCCGTTTTCCCGGATCCGTCCAGCGCCTTCGCCTCAACGGCGGCGCTGCCCCGCTTGACGCCGGTCACGTTGCCGTCCGCGTCCACCCGCAGCACCTGCTCGTTCCGGGATCTCCATTCAACCCCCTGGATGCTGGCGGAGGCGGGGGCGGTCACGGCTTCCAGCGGAATCGTGCTCCCCACGTCAACGCTCTTTCCCTCCGGGGCGCTCAGCGTGATGCCGGTCACAGGCTGGGTCACGATCACGTGGAAAACCTGCGTGATCTCCGGGTTCTGAACGCTGGATACCGTCAGCTCGCACTCCCCGGCCTGCAGGCCCCGGGCGGATCCGGTCCCCGCCTTCAGTACTCCCTCGTCCGAGGAGGTGAAAAGAACCTTCCGGTTGTTGGCGTCGGAGGGGGTGCAGGTGGCCTTCAGCTCAACGGTCTTCCCCGCGGGGATGATGATGACGTCGTGCTCCGTCGCCTGCCGCAGCAGCCCGCTGACCTCCGGGTCCGTGGCCCGGCAGATCTTCAGCTTCGTGGTGTTCAGCGTGACGGCGGTCACTCTCCGGACGACCGTCACTGTCACGTTCGCGGTCCAGGCCCGCCGCCCCTGCTTCAGGGTGGCCTTCAGGGTGCTCTGTCCCTTCTTGATCCCGGTGATTTTTCCTTCGCCGTCGACCGCCAGCACCCGCTCGTTTCCGACGGTATAGGTCAGAATCCCTTCGTCCGCCGGCAGGCCCTCCCGGGTCAGCGCGGTTTCGTAGGTTTCCCCCTCAAAGAGGGTGATGGACCGGTCCGTGAACCGGAAAACGTTCTCAGCCAGCGCGAAGGCGCAGACCGTGCACAGCGCAAGGATCAGCGCAGCCGCCGCGGCCACCCGGATGCTTCTTTTCATGGGACAGCTTCCCCCTTTCCCTGAAAAAAGGCGCCGCTCCCGGCGCCCTGATCTTTGGACTTGTCAGTGCCGCTCCAGATAGGACCGGACCAGCTCCTCGATAATCTCGTCCCGCTCCAGCCGGCAGATCATGCTCCGCGCGGACTGATAGCTGGTGATATAGGTGGGATCCCCGGAGTAGATGTAGCCTACCAGCTGAGTGATCGGATCGTACCCCTTGGCCTGCAGGGCCTTGTAAACATACAGCAGGATGTCCTGCGCCTCATTCCCCGATTCCTCAATGGGCTTGAATTTCATGGTTTCAAATTCCTGCATGCTTCCCACCGTTCCCTTCGCAACAGATAGGTTTATTATACTCCCTTTTTGCCCATTTGAAAAGCTTTTTCCGAAACATTTCTGAAACATTTTGAAGCCTGTTTTGACGCCTCTCCCGCTGTTCCGCCGTCCCCCGCGCCGCCTCCGCGCCGCCCGGCGGCCGCCGGCCCCGATTTTGTTCTTGCGCCGCGCCGCGCTTTCCCTTATAATGTCTCGGTGTGCGGCTTTTTTGAGCCCTGAACCCGGCGGCCGCCCCGAAGGCGGGGCCCGCAGAACGCTGAAAGGAAGCTTGAGTCTGTATGGAAGAGAACCGGACCACCCTGGAGGAAGCCCGCGGCGCGGAGCCCCGCAGCAATTTTATCTGGGATGCCATCGACCGGGATCTGGCCGAAGGCAGGTATCAGGAGGTGCATACCCGCTTCCCTCCCGAGCCCAACGGATATATGCATATCGGCCACTGCAAGGCCCTGATCATGGACTTTCTGACGGCGGAAAGATACGGCGGAAAGTGCAATCTCCGCTTTGACGATACGAATCCCGCCAAAGAGGATACCGAGTATGTGGAGAATATCAAGAAGGATATTCACTGGCTCGGGTTCCACTGGACCGGCGGCGAATTCTACGCCTCGGATTATTACGACAAGTGCTACGAGATCGCGGAGGACTGGATCCGCCGCGGCCTGGCCTATGTGGATGAGCTCACCCGGGACGAGATGCGCGCCTGGCGGGGCACCCTGACCCAGCCGGGCAAAAACAGCCCCTGGCGGGACCGCCCCTGGGAAGAGAGCCTGGATCTCTTCCGCCGCATGCGGGCCGGGGAGTTCCCGGAGGGCAGCAAAACCCTGCGGATGAAGATCGATATGGCCTCCCCGAATCTGGTCATGCGCGATCCCGCCATGTACCGCATCCGCTACAAGGAGCACTGGCGCACGGGAAACAAGTGGTGCATCTACCCGATGTACGATTTTGCCCATCCCATCGGCGACGCTCTGGAGGGCATCACCCATTCCATGTGCTCCCTGGAGTATGAGATTCACCGCCCCCTCTACGACTGGGTGGTGGAGAAGGCGGCCAATCTGCTGCCCGCCCATCCCCGCCAGATCGAGTTTGCCCGCCTGAACATGACCCAGACCGTCATGAGCAAGCGCTATCTCCGGGCCCTGGTGGAGGGAGGCTACGTCCGCGGATGGGACGATCCCCGCATGCCCACTCTGGCTGCCCTGCGCCGCCGCGGCTATCCCGGCGCGGCGATCCGGGATTTCACGGATCGGATCGGCATGAGCAAGGCGGATTCCCTGGTGGATCTGGCGGTGCTCGAAAGCTGCGTCCGCTCCTGCCTGGATGAATCCTGCCCCCGGGCCATGGCGGTGCTCCGTCCGGTGAAGGTGGTTCTGACCAACTGGCCGGAGGGCCAGGTGAAGACCCTGACGGTGGAGAATCATCCGAAGCATCCGGAGATGGGTACCCATACCGTGACCTTCGGCCGGGAGCTCTACGTGGAGTCCGAGGACTTCATGGAGGAGCCGGTGAAGGGCTACAAGCGCATGTATCCCGGAAACGAGGTCCGGCTCAAGGGCGCCTACATCGTCCGCTGCGACGGCTGCGTGAAGAATGAGGACGGCTCCATCCGGGAGATTCTCTGCACGGTGGATTTCTCGACGGAGAGCGGCTCCCCCGGCGCGGACCGGAAGATCAAGGGGGCGACCCTGCACTGGGTGAACGCGGCGGACGCGGTGCCCTTCGAGGGCCGGCTCTATGAGCCCCTCCTCAGCGCCGAGGCCGCGGAAGCGGAGCAGGAAGCCGAGGCGGCGGAGATCACCGCCGAGGCGGACGACGCCGCGGAGTCCGAGGAGGAGGCCCAGGCGGAGAACAGCACGGACCGGAAGCTGAAGGAATTCATCCGCCGGCTGAATCCGAACAGCCTGGAGATCGTCCGGGGCTGGGCGGAGCCCTTCGTGGCGGACTGCGAGACCGGAAAGGCCTTCCAGTTCCTGCGGATGGGATACTTCTGCAAGGATCCGGATTCCACCGCGGAGCTCCCGGTCTTCAACCGTACCGTCGGCCTGCGCGACACCTTCGCCAAGCAGGTCGGGTGTTCGTTCGTCCTCATCCACCACACGAGCAAGGGGAACCAGTCGCTCAAGTCCGTGACGGAC
>CAMVDI010000087.1 GCA_947166205.1 uncultured Clostridia bacterium | reverse complement strand
TTTCTGGCGGGCGAAGGGGAATATGTGTATGAGAATGACGGCGACGGCCTGTGGATCTATCTTTCCCGGACGCTGCAGGTGATCATCACCGCCCGGGAGGACTCGTCCGTTCCCCTCGAGTGGTTTGAGACGGAAATCCGCGTGAAGGACGGGGAACGTTTCTATACGGTGCAGACGGATCCGGAGCACCCGGGCAAAAAATTCAGATACCCCTATGATATCGCCCGGGACGCGGGCTGCGTTCTGGCTTTTTCGGACGATTTTTTCGCGACCCGGATGTCGAAGAAGGAAACCGTGGGCATCATTCTCCGGGACGGACAGATTCTCAGCGAAGAAACCAACCGGACCTCGGGGCATCATCTTCCGAATCTGGATATGATGGCCTTTTATCCGGACGGAACGCTGGAGGTCTACGAGTGCAATGAGCTGACCGCCGGAGAGCTTCAGCGGAGAGGCGCGACGGACGTGTTCAGCTTCGGCCCGATCCTTTTGCGGGACGGGGAAATCAACGAAAAGCTGTACCATTATTACCGGAGCGTGGAGCCCCGGCAGGCCCTGGGCATGATTGAACCCGGACATTTCCTGCTGATTTCCGTGCAGGGAAGGAACCGGGACAGCAAGGGAACCATGCTGCAGCGGGTGGCGGAGATGATGAAGGAACGCGGCGTCCGGCAGGCGCTGAACCTGGACGGCGGAAATACCATGGCGCTGGTTTTCCGGGGGCGGATGCTGAACAAGCTGGCGGTCTACAAAAGAAAAGGGTTTGTCCGGACCGTGACCTCGGTCATCGGGATCGGCCGGACCCAGGGATCGGCGGACTGATTCCGCCGGGGTTTCGCGGCCTCGGGCCGTCGGAACCCGCGGAGAACTGAGGTGCGAAGCCATGATCCACAAAGTGCAATACTACGAAACCGATATGATGGGCATCGTCCACCACGCCAACTATCTGCACTGGATGGAAGAGGCCCGGATCGATTTCATGGACCGGATCGGCTTCCCCTACAGGCGGATGGAAGCGGACGGCGTCTTTTCCCCCGTAAAGAGCCTGCAGGTGAATTATCTGAGGCCCTGCACCTTCGGGGATGAAGTGGAGATTGACGCCGGCGTCAGGGATTTCAACGGCGTCATCATTACCATCTCATATGACATGCGCGTCCGGGATGAGCAGGTCTTTTCCGGCACATCGGAGCACGTCTTCCTGGACCGGAACGGGCATTTCGTCCGGATGAGGCGCGTGATGCCTGAATTCTGCGAGACCATTGAAAAATGCCTGGGGACAAAATGAGCACCGGGAGAAGGATCCTTCGCGCTGACAGGACAAGGGGACGCGGGACAAGGGAAGACAGGAGGAGCGTTCCCCCTGTCCTGCCCTGGCCGCAAGGAGAGTCATATGCTTCTGTTTTTTGATGTGGACGGAACCCTGATCGATGACGGACACCAGCTGGTTCCATCGGTGAAGCCCGCCATGGAGCAGGCCAGGAAGAACGGCCATATAATGATCATCAACACTGGAAGAACCCTGTGCAATATGGATCACAGACTGGACGGGCTTCCGATCGACGGCTGGATTATGGGATGTGGAACCCGAATCATCTGCCGCGGGGAAACGCTTCAGAGCATGGAGTACGATCCGGAGCGATCGCTGCGGCTGCGCGGCGTTTTCCGGAAACTGAACGTGGCCACGGTATATGAGTGCGATACGGGCATGTACTTTGATCCGGACGGCCCATCGCATCCCGCCATCGAAGGATTCCGCAGGTTCGCGGAGCAGCGCGGCATTGCCAGACAGATAGACGGGAAGGACCGGGAGTTCAGAGCGGTCAAAATGTTCTGCTTTGCCGGGAATCAGGATGTGATCCGCGGGATTGAGCGGAGCACCGCGGAGATCGGCATGCCGTATGAAGCCATTGACAGGAGCCCTCTCGGTTGGGAAATAGTACCCGCGGGGTTTTCCAAGGGGACAGGGGTAACGGTTCTCAGGGAAAAGCTGGGGTATGGAATCCATGAGTGCTTCGCTTTCGGGGACAGCCGGAATGACGTGACGATGCTGCGGACTGTCGGCCACAGCGTCGCGATGGGAAACGCGCCGGAGGATGTAAAGGCGATCTGCTCCCATGTGACGGACCGGCCGGAAAACGACGGAATCCGGAAGGCGTTTCAGCACTTTGGGCTGATTTAAGGCGGGAAGGGCAAAGAGACGCGGGAATGGCGGGAGAGGCACACCGATCCCGCGGACAGAGAGGCGGTCATCAGATGAGAATTCTCCTTGTAAGGCATGCCGAACCGGACTACGCGCATGATTCCCTGACGGAAAAAGGGAAGCGGGAAGCGCTCCTCCTGGGGCGGCGCCTGGCGAAAATACCGGCTTCCGCTTATTATGTCTCACCCCTGGGCCGCGCCCGGGAAACCGCGGAATACACGCTGCGGCTGACAGGAAGGCAGGCGGAAACCCTGCCCTGGCTGGCCGAATTCCGGGGATATACGGTGCAGGACGGAAAGAAGCGCATTCCCTGGGATTATCCGGCCAGGGAGTGGTATGAACATAAAGAGCTGCTGGACCGGGACGGCTGGCTTGAGGATTCCCTGGCGCGGGGCGGCACCGTTTCCCGGATCTGGGAGGAAACGAGGAACGGGGTGGACGCGCTGCTGGCCAGGCACGGCTATATCCGGAAGAGCGGCATCTACCTGTGCGAAGACAACCGGGATGAAACCATCATCCTCTTCTGCCATTTCGCCATCGGGATGGCCGTTCTCGCGTATCTGACGAATGTTTCGCCCTCCGCCCTGTGGCAGGGCTTCCTGTGCGTGCCAAGCTCCGTAACCACCGTGGTGACCCAGGAGAGGAAAAAGGGGGAGGCGGAGTTCCGGTGCGTTTCCCTGGGAGACATCAGCCACCTTCTGGCGGGAAACGAAAACGCTTCCCTGGCCGGCCTGTTTCCCGAATGCTACAACGGCGTCGACTCCACCGATCCCGCCTCCTGGCCCGGCCTGCCGGAAACACCGCTGATCCGCTGACCGATCCGGCCCGGCGCGGAGGAGAGGCAAAGAAAAAAAGGCCGGACGGGCAAAGCCTGATCCGGCCTCCAAGCCTGTGAAAGGACGCCAATTATTTCAACGCTTTCGGACTGTCCGGATATATCACCCGGCCAAGCAGCTTCAGCACCAGGGGATACAGGGCGATGAACCAGAACACATTGATCACGGAGAAAAGCAGCTTGCCCCAGTGGTTTCCAAGTGCGCCGGTGAGGATGGGCCGCACCAGACTCTTCAGCATCACCACGGGTATCAGCCCGATCAGGCAGAGAATCAGGCTCCACGGGCCCTTCTTCAGGGGCTGGAAACGGACCCATTTCTTTTCCACAAAGCGGGCGGCTGTGAATCCGATGACTTTCCCCAGATCCCCGTAGCCGTCGTTCATCATCTTGACAGGATCCACCAGCAGTTTGCCGTCAGCGTCCAGGGTCATGGGGTAGCTTTTCAGGGAGATATACAGGATTCCGGCCCAGGCCAGCAGAAAGCCGCCCAGCAGGAACCAGTCCTCCTTCTCCGGGTGACTGTCCAGATACGCCAGCAGCTTCGATGCGCAGATCAGGCTAAGCACGGAGAGAAAAATGGCGACAAACACGTCCTGCGGCGTATGCACACCCAGATAATTCCGGGAAAAACCGGTCAGCAGGATGAAAAGCACGAACAGGAACGAAAGCCAGCGGGTCTTTTTGCTGTCCCACAGATTCACCGCCATGCCGCCGGCCAGGGGCGCCGCGGTGGTGGTATGTCCGCTGGGGAAGGAGTAGCCGGTGGCTGTTCTGATGGAATCACCGGCGGGGAGGATCCTCGCGTCCCGGATCCAGGGGCGGTAAACGCAGGCGGTCAGCTTGATGATCGGCGTCAGGAACATGCAGAAATAATAGGAAACCAGCGGATAAAGCCCCTTCCGCTTGTCCTGATACCAGTAGAAAAAGATGGGGATCAGAAGCAGATAGTCAACGGCGAAGGAAGAAATGAATTCCATCGCGGGCGTAAGGGAATCCTGAATGCAGTTTCTGAAATCCTGAAGCCAGAGCAGGTACTGAATATCCATGACCGGAAATCACCTCAAACACCAATAATCAGCGGCAAAAACCACCATCTTGTCAGATTCGTTTCCAGAGCCTGAAATCCTGCTGCCGCGGATGCTGAAAAGTTTCGTCAATCAACAGCCCCCGAACTTCAACGGTCAGCGGGGGAAACACAGGACAAGGGCCGGAAAGGGAAAGCCGGATCCGGCCGGAAAGGGAGGCCATGATGGAGAAGAAAATCCAGGAGAAAATTCTGATTACCGCCTTTGAGCCCTTCGGCGGGAAACGCGAAAACGCTTCCTGCCGCGTGCTGAGGGATCTGCCGGAGCGGATCGGGGGGTTCGATGTGCGCAGGATGGTTCTTCCGGTTGTGTTCGGAAAAGCCGCTGAAACCGCGGAAACAGAAGGCTGCGCGGCCGTTTTTCTGCTTGGCGAAGCGGGCCGGGACAGGGTCACGCCGGAGACAACCGCCAGAAACAGACGGGACGCCCGGATACAGGACAATGAAGGAAATCAGCCGAAGGACGAGGCCATTCTGTCCGGCGGGCCGGAGAAATATCATACGGCTGTCTCCGCTGGGACGATCGTCCGCCGGATGCAGGAGGAGGGGTACCCGATTGCTCTCTCCGATGACGCGGGGGCCTTTGTATGCAACGATACATTCTATCTGGTCGGAACGGGAAACACCGTGCCGGTTGAGTTCATCCATGTGCCGGCGGAAATGACGGACCGGACCACGGATACGGTTCATCGGTTCATTGAACTGGCGATGACTGAATACAGAGCACTTTCATAATTCATCTTCCGGGGCGCTCAAACCTCTTCGACAGCCCGCCCTCTGCGATTTCGCGGAAGCGCTGGTTCATGCTGACGCCTGTCTCATACATCGTGCGCACCACGATATCGAAGGAGATGCGCTGCGTATCGCCCAGGAAGCCGGCCAGACCGCAGGCGTCCATGGCCCGCCGGGACAGAAGGTATTGACTTCTTCATCCTGAAGGTGTTACAACTGTTCCGATACCCTGCCGGAACAAAGGAGATGGCGAACATGAAGCATGAAAAATCCTGCGGCGCTGTTGTGTACAAGACATCGGACGGAGAACACCGGTTTCTGATTGAACACATGGCGCTTGGCCACACGTCGATTCCGAAGGGACATATGGAAAAAGGGGAGACGGAGGAACAGACCGCTGTCCGCGAGATCAAGGAGGAAACGAATCTCGATGTGAGACTGGACACGCGGTTCCGCCGTACAATCTCTTACAGCCCGTATCCGGGCGTTCAGAAGGAAGTTGTGTTTTTCCTTGCGGAGGCGGCGTCTGAAACGCTGATCAACCAGGAATGCGAAGTATCGGCGCTGGAATGGATGCCTTTTGAAGAGGCCCTCGGCGCCGTGACCTATGACACGGACAAAGAGACGCTGAAGGCGGCGGAGGCGTATCTGAAGGAAAAAACAGGAATATGAACAGAAATCGGAACAGGCCCTTGTCGGCTTTCATCTGGGATCTTGACGGAACGCTGATTGATTCCTATGCCTCCATTGTATCCAGCCTCGAAGACATGGCCCGGGAAAACCGGATTCAGGATTCCGGGGAGGAGATCCTCCGGGCCGTGAAGCAGGGGACTGTTTCAGGATACCTGCGGGGCCTGGCTGAAAGAAGCGGTCTGGACTACGGCGCGCTGTACCGGCGGTACCGGGAACTCACCCATGAGCGGCTGGATCAGATTACGCTGATTCCCGGCGCGGCGGACACGCTGGCGAAGCTGCGGGCGGCGGGCGCGGAACATTTCCTTTACACCCATCGGGGAAAATCCACGGAGACGCTGCTGGACAGGCTTGAGCTGAAACCTTTTTTTACGGAGATCGTCACCTTTGAGAACGGCTTTCAGCCGAAACCCTCGGGGGAAGGGGTGGCGTATCTGGCCGGCAAATACGGCCTTGACCCTGAAACCACAGCATACGTGGGAGACCGGACGCTGGACGTGCTCTGCGCGAAGGACGCCGGCGTGAAGGCGGTTCTGTATCTGCCGGAGGATTCCTGCGTGATTCCGACTGGGCAGGAAGACCTGGTGATCGGACGGCTGGAGGAGCTGACGAAGGAACGGACAGCCGCCGGCTGAACTTCCCGGATCCCTGCGCAGCGAAAAGGAGTGACCTGCTTGAACAAAACCTCTTCGGATGGTTTTTCCCGCCTTGCCGTTCTGGCGTCCGCCCTTCTTTTTTCGACCGGCGGACTGTTTTTCAAAATCATTCCCTGGGACGCCCTGGCCATCGGCAGCGCCCGGTCCATCCTGGCCGGGACGGCGATCCTGATCTGGCTGCTGATCCGCCGGCATACCTTCCGGATCAACCGGACCGTGCTGATCACGGCGGGCGCCATCAGCGTCACGAATACCCTCTACGCCGTGGCCAACAAGCTGACCACCGCCGGCAACACCATCGTGCTTCAGTTCACCATGCCGGTGTTCGTCATCCTGATCATGCTGGTTTTCTTCCACAGAAAACCCAGCCGCCTGGAGATCATCACCTGCGCCGTGACCCTGCTGGGCATTGTGCTCTTCTTTATTGACGGGCTGTCCGCCGGCAACATGGCGGGCAATCTGCTGGCGGTGCTTTCCGGCATGGCGTACGCCGTCTTCTTTGTCTGGAACAGCAGGGAGGATTCCGAGCCCTATACCTCCATACTGATTTCCTACGCCATCGCCGCGCTGATCGGCCTTCCCGCCCTCCTTCGGACGGATATCGCAGGCGCGGCTCCTGACACCCTGGCAGCCGTGCTGGGGCTGGGCCTTTTGCAGCAGGCTGCCGGACATGTTCTTTTCGCCATCGGAATCAAGGGCACGCCGGCCGTCACGGCCAGCCTGATCTCCGGCATCGAGCCGATTCTGAATCCGATCCTGGCCGCGGTCTTTTATCACGAGATGCTGACGCCCCTGTCGCTGATCGCGGCCGCCATCGTCGTGTCCGCGGTGCTCTGCTACAATCTGATGACCGCGAAACGCGGCGCGGCGGGCTGATACCCGGCGGGTATTCAGCGGAACAGGGAACCCGTCCCGCATCCGCAGAAAACGGAGTACTGTCTGTACCGCGATCAGCCCATCAGGATATCCCGGAAAACTTCATAATTCTGTCCGCCGCCCTTGATGGCGAAGACGACGCTTTTGAAGCAATCCCTGTATCCCTTGTCCGCCAGATTGTACCGGAAGCATTCCGCGACAAGATCCGGC
>CAMVDI010000086.1 GCA_947166205.1 uncultured Clostridia bacterium | reverse complement strand
CCGTGGGTTCCGGCTCCGGCGTATCCGTGGGTTCCGGCTCCGGCGTGTCCGTGGGTTCCGGTTCCGGTGTGTCCGTGGGCTCCGGTTCCGGCGTATCCGTGGGCAGCGGAAGGATCGGCGCGTCAGTCTGGGTGGAGATGTACAGCATGAAGCTGTCCGTCCTCTCCGGCACGTTGTCGGCGTTGTAGATCGTTCCGGTCAGCAGGGTATACGGGCCGTCCAGCGTGGTTCCGGCGTCCGCCGCCCCGAACAGGGGGGAGCCGCTTTCCGGCGTAAAGACATAGGGATAGTTCGGATGGTACACCGTCAGCGTCAGGTTGTTGATCTGTTCCGGCGGCACACAGACCCAGAACGCGCCGGGAACTTCCTGAACCGGCACGGCAAAGGAGTACATCGGCGCCTCGGGCTGGTTCTCATCCGTCCACTGGACGCTGATCTGCAGCTGAGACCAGTCCTCTGTCACAGGCAGGCCGCCCAGCCCGTACGCGTCCATGGCGCAGGCGGGAGCCAGGCCTGCCAGCATCCAGACCGCTGTCAGCAGGGCCAATATTCTCTTCCACAGTTTTTCTCTCATTTTCCCATCCTCCTGTAGCTTCTCTTCCGTCTGGAAGAATGGATGCAGTCATTTTACTCTTCCTTTCCATTCTTGTCAATTTTCTTACAAAAGCGAAAACCCTTTTGATTGCATGGGCTTACGGCCATTTTCCTCCGTTTTGCCCATCATTTTTTTGAGATGAAATTGTAACATTTCCCTGATTTCTGTCGCTTTTCTGTCGGATTCCGGTGCTTTTCCTGTTTCTTCCCTGTTCTTCCTTGATGTAGGGCCTCATTTCGTGTAAAATAAAGGCCGGTCCGCGGGCGGGCCTGTTTTGTTCGCCGGCCGCGTCCGCGGCGCCGCGTTTTTTTCGCGCCGGGTTTCTGGGATTCCTTCTCCGGGCCGGAGGGCGGAAACCGGGCGGGGCTGAAATTGGACACAGAAAGAAGGGGATTCGGATGAATGAATACCGGGGAAAGCACAGCGCTTCCGTTCCCTGGTCCCTTTCCGCTTCCGTTTCCCCCGGGTACCGCTCCCGTCATCTTCAGCGGAACCGCCGGCGGCGGAGGCGTCTCATCCTCCTGGCGGTCCTGCTGGTTCTGGTGTTCTCCGTTCCCTTTGTGAATCCGCTTTTCCTCCGGGTGGACCGGGCCGCCCTGACTTCGGAGGATCTTCCCTCCGGCATCGGGCGTCTCGGATGTGCACTACGGCTACTTCTTTTCGGACAGCCGGATCCGGTCTCTTGTTTCCACCGTGAACGATCTGAAGCCGGATGTGCTGATTTTCGGCGGGGATATCGGGGATTCTCCCGATGCCGCCATTGATTTTTTCCGAAAGCTGCCCACCCTGCACGTGCGTTACGCGGCCCTCGCGGTGCTGGGGGAGGCGGATCACGGGGATACGGATCTGGAAACCTCCATGGTGACGGACGCGATCCGCGGGGCCGGCGTCATCCCGCTGGTGAACGAAGCCGTTCCCGTCCGGGTCGGTCCGAACGTGGTCTATGTGGCGGGGCTGGACGATGTACAGAAGGGAAAGCCGGATCTGAAAGGTCTTTCCTCCCGCGTTTCCGGGGGGGATTATGTGATCTTTGTTTCCCATAATCCCTCCGTCATCCCGGACAGCCAGCGGGCGGAGGACAGCTCCGGCCGCCTGGGCTGGTACGATCTGGCCCTGTTCGGCCATACCCACGGCGGGCAGATCGCCGGCCTCTCGGGCCTGCTGAATATCGCGGGCGATGTGGATGACAGGTATATGAGCGGCTGGCTGACGGAAAACCGTTCCAGCCTCCTCATCTCCAATGGGGTCGGCGTCTCCGTGTTCCCGGCCCGTATTCTCTGCCCGCCCCAGATTCACTGTATCGATATCTCGGTTCCCGCCTCCCGGGGAGCTTCCCTCTCCTTCCGGTCCCGGAGCCTTCCATGAAAGGGTTTCACCGCGTATGAGCGATCAGGTTCGTATCCAGCTGGAGAATGTCTCCTATACCTATGAGGGCGCGTCCGCCCCGGCGCTGACCGGGGCGGATGCCGAAATCCGGGAAGGCGAGTTCGTCGCCGTCCTCGGCCATAACGGTTCCGGAAAATCCACCCTGGCCAAGCTGCTGAACGCCCTCTACATCCCGACGGAGGGCAGGGTGCTCGTCTGCGGCCGGGATACCTCCCGGGAGGATCTGGTCTGGGAAATCCGCCGCCGGGCCGGCATGATCTTTCAGAATCCGGATAATCAGATCGTTGCCACCGTGGTCCGGGAGGATGTGGCCTTCGGGCTGGAAAACCTGGGGGTTCCTCCGGAGGAAATGCCCGCCCGGGTGGACGCCGCCCTGGAAGCCGTTCATATGGGCAAATTCGCCTTCTGCGCTCCCCATCAGCTTTCCGGGGGGCAAAAGCAGCGGGTGGCCGTCGCCGGGATTCTGGCCATGGAGCCCTCCGTACTCATCGCCGATGAGGCCACCGCCATGCTCGATCCCCAGGGCAGGCAGGAAGTCCTTTCCACGGTGCGGGCCCTGAACCGGGAAAAGGGGATCACCGTGATCTGGATCACCCATTTCATGGAGGAAGCCGCCCTGGCGGATCGGATTCTGGTGGTTTCTGACGGCGAGATCGTCTCGGAGGGCACCCCGGCGGAGGTTTTCCGTCAGGTGGACCGCCTGCGGGAGCTTCATCTGGACGTGCCCCGGATGACGTCCCTGGCCGCGGATCTCCGGAAGGAGGGGCTCCCCCTGCGGGAGGGCATTCTGACGGTGGAAGAACTGGCGGAGGAGGTGGAAAGGCTGTGTCCATTGAAGTCCGTCACCTGACCCATGCCTACGGCGAGGCCGGCGCCATGCGGACCGTCGCGCTGAAGGATATCTCCTTCACGGTGGAGGACGGGGAGTTTGTGGGTATCGTCGGGCATACCGGATCCGGAAAGACAACCCTGGTCCAGCATCTGAACGGTCTGCTCCGTCCCACGGAAGGCCAGGTGCTGATCGACGGGGTGGATCTGAACGGCGAAAAGGTCAACCGCCGGGCCCTGCGCATGAAAATCGGTCTGGTCTTTCAGTATCCGGAATATCAGCTCTTTGAGGAAACCGTCGCCCGGGATATCGCCTTCGGGCCGAAGAATCAGGGGCTGGGCCGGGAGGAGATCGACCGGCGCGTCCGCCGCGCCATGGAAATCGTCCACCTGGATTATGACAAATACGCCGAGCGAAGCCCCTTTGAGCTCTCCGGGGGCCAGATGCGCCGCGCGGCCATCGCCGGGGTGCTGGCCATGGAGCCCTCCGTGCTGATTCTGGATGAGCCCACCGCGGGGCTGGATCCCCGGGGAAGGGACCGGATTCTTTCCATGCTGGAGGACCTCCGCGCCCGGGAAGGCATCACGATTCTGATGGTTTCCCACAGCATGGAGGACATGGCCAGGCTGGCCACCCGTCTGCTGGTCATTTCCGACGGCGCCCTGGTGGCGGACGGTACACCCCGGGAGATCTTTTCCCGCCCGGAGATGATGCGCTCCGTGGGTCTGGATGTGCCGGAGGCTTCGCGGCTCTGCGCGCTGCTGCGCGAAAAGGGATATGATCTTCCGGCGGATCTGTACCGGCCGGAGGAGCTGAAGGCTCATATCCTCCGGCTTTGGAAGGGGGGATCCCCATGCTGAGCAATGTCACCCTCGGGCAGTACTATCCGGTGGACAGCCCCGTTCACCGGCTGGATCCCCGGGTCAAGCTGCTGCTGACCCTGGCCCTCATCGTCGCGGTTTTCATGGTTCATACCGCCGCCGGATACTTGCTGATTCTGGGATATGTCTGTCTGGCCGCCAGGCTGGCGAAGGTTCCCTTCCGGCTCCTGCTGAAGGGGCTGAAGCCCATCCGGCTGATCCTGGTCTTCACTTTTCTGCTGAATCTTTTCTTTACCGCCGGGGAAAGCGTCCTGCTCTCGTTCTGGGTCATCCGGATTACGCGGGAGGCCCTCCTTCAGGCCGTGTTCTATACCCTGCGTCTGATTTTTCTGGTGTTGGGGACGTCGCTGCTGACGCTGACCACCTCCCCTGTCGCGCTCTCGGACGGGATTGAGCTGCTCCTGTCCCCGCTGCGGAAGCTGCGTTTTCCCGCCCATGAGCTGGCCATGATGATGACCATCGCCCTGCGGTTTATTCCCACGCTTCTGGACGAAACGGACAAGATCATGAAGGCCCAGACCGCCCGGGGAGCGGATTTTGAAAGCGGACGCCTGATCTCCCGGGCCAGGGCCATGGTGCCCCTGCTGGTTCCGCTCTTTGTCTCCGCCTTCCGCCGGGCGGGGGATCTGGCCATGGCCATGGAAAGCCGGTGTTACCACGGCGGCGAAGGGCGGACCCGTTTCCGGGTGCTGAAGCTGACCCGGGCCGACGCCCTGGCCTGTGCCGTAACGGCGCTGCTGATCGGGCTCGTGGTGCTGGAGGGAATCTTTCTGTGATGCGCATTCTGCTATCCGTGGAATATGACGGCACCGGGTATGCCGGCTGGCAGCGCCAGCAGAACGGCCTCGCGGTCCAGCAGGTTCTGGAGGAAGCCCTGGAGAAGGCCTGCGGCCATCCGGTCACGGTGACCGGATCCTCCCGGACCGACGCCGGGGTGCACGCCCTTGCCCAGCAGGTCCACTTTGACACTTCCTCCTCCATTCCGCCGGAGAAATATCCCTTCGTGCTCAATACGATGCTTCCCCCGGATATCCGGGTTCAGACGGGCCGGCAGGTCCCCGGGGATTTTCACGCGCGTTTTCTGGCCTGCGGGAAAACCTATACCTATCGCATCCTGAACTCGCGCCACGGCAGCGCCCTGAGCCGGAACCTCTGCTGGCATGTTCCCGTCCCGCTGGATCTCTCCCCCATGGCCGCCGCACTTCCCGCCCTGGAGGGCACCCATGATTTCGCCGCCTTCCAGGCGGCCGGCGGCACGGCGAAAACCACCGTGCGGACCCTGGACCGGCCGGAGCTCACCCGCCGGGGGGACTGGTTCATTCTGACCGTCTCCGGAAACGCGTTTCTGTACAATATGGTCCGAATCATCGCCGGCACCCTGGCGGAGATCGGGCTGGGCCGCCTGCCGGAGGATGCCTTTTCCCAGGCCCTTCGCTCCCGCAGCCGGCTGGATCTGGGTATGACGGCCCCGGCCCGGGGGCTGGAGCTGACGGAAGTCCGTTACCCTCCCCTGGCCTTTACGGATCCCGCCGCGCTCCGCTGGCATCAGGAGGAGCCGGCGGAACCGGACTGAGCCGCTTTCCGTCCGGGGCCTGACCCGGACAGCTCCCCGGATTCCGCCCTCCTGAAATGTTTCTTCAGGGGGAAAGACAGCCGCGGGGAAGGCGGCCCATCAGAATCCCTTGACCTCAAAAAAGCGCCGTGTGGGGAGGAAGTCGCATGCTTCGTTTATCCGGTTTTCCCGTCCCGCTGGACTATACGGAGGAATCCCTCCGGGCACTGCTGTGCGAAAAATTCGCTCTTTCCCCCGACCGTCTTCTGTCCGTCCGCCTGATCCGGCGGAGCGTGGATGCCAGGGAAAAGAGCGATGTTCATTTTGTGCTGGGGCTGGATCTGGAGGTCCGGAACGAGGAAGCCCTTCTGAAGCGTCACAGGCAGCTGACCCGGGTTGTGCCCCAGGCGCCGGTCCCGCTGCCCCGTCCCCGTCCCTCCCTTCCCCCGCTGGTGGTCGGAGCCGGTCCGGCCGGGCTTTTCTGCGCCCTGACGCTGGCCAGGGCGGGGGTCCGTCCGGTGCTGATTGAGCGGGGAAAGCCCGTGGAGGATCGTACCCGGGACGTGGCCCGCATGCAGGCGGAAGGAATTCTGGACCCGGAGTCCAATGTTCAGTTCGGCGAGGGAGGCGCGGGCGCCTTCTCCGACGGAAAGCTGACCTGCGGCGTAAAGTCCCCCTGGCTCCGCGACGTGCTGGAGACCTTCGTCGCCCACGGGGCCCCCGAACAGATTCTGATCGATCCGAAGCCCCATATCGGCACGGACCGGCTGAAACCGGTGGTGGCCTCCATCCGGCGGGAGATCCTGTCCCTGGGCGGCTCCGTATGCTTCGAAACCCGTCTGGAGGCTCCGATTCTGCGGAACGGCCGTCTGGCGGGGGCCGTTGTTTCCTGCCGGGGGGAGCGCAGGGAAATCGAAACCGGCCATCTGTTCCTCTGTATCGGGCATTCCGCCCGGGATACCGTGCGGGCGCTGTTCGACGCCGGCGTCCGGATGGAGCAGAAGCCCTTCGCCATGGGCGTGCGGATTGAGCACCCCCGGGAGATGATTGACCGCTCCCAGTACGGGGCCTTCGCGAATCATCCCCGGCTGGGCGCCGCCTCCTACAAGCTGAACTGCCACACCCCGGACGGGCGGGGCGTCTATACCTTCTGCATGTGCCCCGGCGGGCATGTGATCGCCGCCGCGTCAGAGCCGGAAGGCGTGGCGGTGAACGGAATGAGCTTTCACGCCCGGAATGCCGTCAACAGCAATGCCGCCCTGCTGGTGGGCGTCCGCCCGGAGGATTTCGGGGACGATCATCCCCTCTCCGGCTTCCGCCTGCAGCGGAAACTGGAGCAGGCCGCCTTCCGGGCCGCCGCTTCCGGGCCTTTCCACTATTCGGCTCCCGCCCAGCGGCTGGAGGATTTTCTGCTCCGCAGGCCCACCCGGGCCTTCGGGGACGTACACCCCTCCTACCTGCCCGGCGCCGTTCCCGCGGATCTGCGGGCGGTGCTTCCGGATTTCATCTCGGAGAACCTCCGGATGGCCATTCCCGTCCTGGACCGTCAGCTTCACGGGTTTGCCCTGCCGGACGCGGTGCTGACCGCCCCGGAAACCCGCTCCTCCTCCCCCGTCCGTCTTCCCAGGGATGAATCCGGTCAGGCGGCGGGGATTCAGGGGCTCTACCCCGTGGGAGAGGGCGCGGGTTATGCCGGAGGCATCGTTTCCGCCGCTCTGGACGGCATCGCCTCGGCCCGGGCCATGCTGCTGTCCCTCTGCTGAGTCCGTACCTCCCCCGCTTCGCGCCTCAGTCCTTTTTCCCGGCCTCCGGGCACAGATCCCGCATCGGACATTCGCCGCAGAGCGGATGCTGCGCCCTGCAGATCCGGCGTCCGTGCCAGATCAGCCAGTGGTGCGCCCTGCCCCATTTTTCCCGGGGGATCAGTCCGGTCATCTGCTTCTCCGTTTCCTCCGGGGTATCCGCCCTGCACAGGCCCAGCCGGTTGGAAACCCGGAAAACGTGGGTATCCACCGCGAAGGCGGGAATCCCATAGGCGTTGGAGAGGACCACGTTGGCCGTCTTTCTTCCCACGCCGGGCAGGCTGGTCAGATCCTCCATCGTGTCCGGAACCCGGCCCCCGTATTCCCGCTGGATCTTCCCGCAGGCGGCGATGATGTTCCCCGCCTTGTTTTTGAATCCGCAGCTCCGCA
>CAMVDI010000085.1 GCA_947166205.1 uncultured Clostridia bacterium | reverse complement strand
GAGGAGATGCCCGCCAACGTGGTGCAGCGGATCCTCGCCCAGAGCGATCCCCAGATGCGCAAGGAGATCAATGAGATCCTCCAGTATCCCGAGAACTCCGCCGGCTCCGTCATGACGACGGAGTACGTGAGCCTGAAGCCCAGCATGACCGTGGGCGACGCGATTCTCCGCATCCGGAGAACCGGCGTGGACAAGGAAACGATCTATACCTGCTATGTGCTGGACAACCGGCTGCTGATCGGCACGGTGACGGTCAAGGATCTGCTGCTGGCCCCCAGCGACCTGCAGACCATCGACAGCGTCATGGACAAGGGCGGCAACCTCATCACGGTGAGCACTCATACCGACCAGGAAGAAGTGGCCCGGATGATGCGCAAATACAACCTGATGGCCATTCCCGTGGTGGACGGGGACAACCGGATGGTGGGCATCGTCACCTTCGACGACGCCATGGACGTCATGGAGGACGAGACCACCGAGGACATGGAGATCATGGCCGGTATGACGCCCAGCGACAAGACCTATCTGCGGTCCTCGCCCTGGGATCTGTTCAGACACCGGATTCCCTGGCTGGCGCTGCTGATGATCTCCGCCACATTTACCGGACTCATCATTACCAGTTTTGAGGAGGCTCTGGCCGCCCAGGTGGCGCTGACAGCCTTCATCCCCATGCTGATGGACACCGGCGGAAACTCCGGATCCCAGAGCTCGGTGACGGTGATCCGTGCCCTGAGCCTGAACGAGCTGGAATTCAGGGACATGCCCAAGGTCATCTGGAAGGAGATCCGGACCGCTGTCCTGTGCGGCGCGTCCCTGGCCGTGCTCTGCTTCGGAAAAATCATGCTGGTGGACCGGATGGTCATGGGCAACGACGAAATCACCGTGACGGTGGCCCTGGCCGTCTGCCTGACGATGGCGATTACGATTCTGTGCGCGAAGGTGGTGGGCTGCAGCCTGCCCATGCTGGCCAAGAAGCTGGGCTTCGATCCGGCCGTCATGGCCAGCCCCTTTATCACCACCATCGTGGACGCGCTGAGCCTGCTGGTTTACTTTTCCATCGCCAAGGCTCTGCTTTCCCTGTAGTTCTTTCAGCAAGGAGGATGCCGGATGGCCGCGGACAGTACCAGCAGCGGAAAGAACGCCATGTACAACATCGCGTACCGCGTGTTTTCCGTGCTGCTGCCGCTGATTACCGCCCCATACCTCTCCCGGGCCGTGGGCCCGGAAGGCGTGGGGCTTTATTCGCGTGCCTGGAATATCAGCTATATCTTCTGCCTGATCGCCATGCTGGGCCTGAACGACTACGGGGTCCGGGCCGTCGCCCGGGTCCGGGACGATCCGGAGGAGCTGAACCGCACCTTCTCCTCCATCTGGCAGATGCAGCTGATGGTGGCCGGGCTGACGCTGGCCGCCTGGTTCGGATACGTCTTCCTTTTCGCGGAGGAGGAGCGGGAAGTGGCCCTGCACCTGACGCTGATGAGCGTCTCCTGCCTGGTGAGCCTGGACTGGTGCCTGATGGGGCTGGGAAGGTTCCGGTCCATCGTGCTGCGGAACACCTTCGTCAAATGCGCGGCGGCGGTCTGCGTCTTCGTTTTCGTCAAGGGGCCGGAGGATCTGTGGATCTATGCCCTGGTCTGGAGCCTGAGCACCTTCGCGGGAAACCTGCTGTGCATGGCGGGGCTCCGGGGCCGGGTCCGGCTGGTCCGGCTTCCGGTCCGGGAAAGCCTCCGCCATCTGAAACCCTGCGCGCTGCTCTTCATCTCCGTCATCGCCGTCAGCGTATACAGAACCATGGACAAGGTGATGGTCAGCTGGATCGCGGGACTGGAGCAGAACGGGCAGTATGAGAACGCGGAGCGGATCGTCTACTGCCTGAGCGGATTCATCAGCGCGGTCGGAACGGTGATGATGCCGAAGATCAGCCATATGCAGCAGCTGGGCATGACCGGGGAGATCCGGCGGCATATCGACCGGAGCATGAACCTGATTCTCTGCATGGTCAGCGCCATGGCTTTCGGGACGGCCGCCGTGGCGGACCGTTTCGCCCCGCTTTTCTTCGGGGAGGACTTTCAGGAGGCGGGCAGGCTCATGGCGCCCCTGGCCATGACGCTGATCATGATCGGCTTCGCCAACGTGATCCGCACCCAGTGGGTGCTGCCCAAGGGGAAGGACAGCGTCTTTGTCCGGAGCGTCTGCGCCGGGGCGGCGGTCAACCTGGCGGCCAACGCGCTGCTGATCCCCGGGATGAAGGCCATGGGCGCCGTGATCGGGACGCTGCTGGCGGAAATGACTGTGCCCGTCGTGCAGTACCTGCTGCTGCGGGGGGAACTGCCCTACGGCCGCTTTCTGAAATACACGGCGGTCTACGGGGCCATCGGCACGGCCATGGCGGCGGCGGTCCGGGGGATCGGCCGGCTGATTCCCCTGGGGGGATGGACCGGGCTGGGCATTCAGGTGGCCGCCGGCATCCTGGTGTACGCCGCGCTGACCCTCATCTACTGGAGGATCTCCGGCTTCCGGCTCCCCAAAGGCATCCTTCCGGGCAAAAAAGATTGAATTCACCAAACGCAATATGGTATGATAAAGCGGACTGCTGCGCAGCGCAGACAGATCCTGTCTCTGACCCGATCAAGCGGGATTTCATCCGGAGGGGAGGATTCAAATGAGCAGAAAACAGATCGCGATTCTGATGGCCAGCGTTGAGCGGGAATATCAGGCCGATTTCGCGAAAGCCGCTTTTGCCGCTGCGAGGGAGCACGACGCGGACATCTGTGTATTCAACTGCCAGGGCTACATGAATGTGGACACCTCCGCCAGCACCGCCGGGGAGAGCAGCGTCTTTGATCTGGCCAGAATCCGGCGCTTTGACGGCATTATTTCCCTCCGGGCCACCTTCGCGGAGGATACGCTGCGGAAGGTGGAGGACATTCTGCGGGAAGCCGGCGGCACGCCGCACATCTCCATCGACGTGAAGGACGACAGCGCGGTGACCATCGGGTTTGACGACGCGGTTTCCGTCCGGGAGCTGACGGAACACCTGATCACCCGGCACGGGGTCAGACGGCTCGCCTATCTGAGCGGGCCCCAGAACCAGGAAGTGGCCCTGAACCGGCTGCGGGCCTGCCGGGAAGCCGCGGAAGCCTGCGGGGCGGAGCTGCGGGAAGAGGATATTTTTGAAGGCGAATGGGTGCATCACAGCGGCGTCCTGACGGCGCGGAAACTGCTGGAGAGGGGAGAGCCCCTTCCGGACGCGATCCTCTGCGGAAACGACGATATGGCCTTCGGCGTGACGGAAACGCTGGGGGAAAGCGGGTACCGGGTGCCGGAGGATGTGCTGGTCACCGGCTTTGACGCCCTGCGGGAGTCCATCTCCCGGGGGCTGACCACCATCCGGCGGCCCATCGACGAGGCGGCCCGCAGGGCCGTCGCCCTGCTGTGCGGCTGGATCGACGGAGAAGCGCCGGAGGAAAAAACCGTGACCCTGCCGACCGTGCTGATCCGCAAGGACAGCTGCGGCTGCGGATTTCCCCGGGAACAGGCCGCGTCCCCCTCCCGGCGGCTGATGCGGAACAACCGCCGGAAGACGGAGAACATCCTGCTTCAGATCAGCTCCTTCTACGGGATGCTGGTAGGGTCCTCGGATCTGGAGGACGCCCACCGGAAACTGGACCAGCTTGTGAACGCCCTCGGCATCCGGGAGCTCTACCTCTGCGTGGATCCCGAGCTGACCGTTACCGACAGGGCGAAGAAGGCGGACTTTGCCTATCCGGAGGAAATGCAGCTGCTTTACGGACGGAAGGAGGAGCGGCTTTTCCCGCTGATGCCGATCCGGACGGAACTGCTGGTTCCCGTCATGGAAGAGAAGAGAGACAGGCCGCTGGAACTGGTTTTCTGCCCGCTGTATTTCCGGGAGCGGAATTTCGGATACCTGGCCATGGAGATGGGCGCGGCGGACGGGCCGGCCATTTACTCCATCCTGATGCTGCTCAACGGCGCCCTGATGAGCCTTTACATGCAGAGCAGCCTGCGGCGCTACGCCCGGAAGGTGGAGGACATGTCGGTCACGGATATCATGACCGGGATGCAGAACCGCCGCGGGTTCATGGAGAAATCCCCCCGGGTGCTGGAGCGGGCGATGCGGGAGGCGCGGGTCTTCGTGGTGCTCAGCGCCGACATGGACTCCATGAAGATGATCAACGACCGATACGGCCATCAGGCGGGCGACCAGGCCATTATCCGGATCGGAAACGCCCTGCGGAAGCTGGAAGCCCTGGGCATGATTCCCGTTCATATCAGCGGGGATGAATTCCTGGCCTACGGGACGGCCGACAGCCCGGAAGACGCCGGGAAGCTTCTGAACCTGGCCCGGAATCTGGTCCGGGAACAGAACGTGACCGATCCCTGGATCGTGAATACTGACGCCAGCATCGGCATGTTTGCCGACGTGCCCCGGGACGGAGACACCATCGACCAGTTCCTCACCCGGGCGGACCGGGCCATGTATGAGGAAAAGGCCCGGAGAAAGGAACTGGCCCGGAATACGGACAAAGGAAGTAAGGACAGATGAAAAGGATCCTCTGCGCGCTGATCGCCTTCTGCCTTATGGCGGGCGGAAGCACGGCGCTGGCAGGCAGGCTGCCGGATCACATTGAGACCATTCCCTATGACGAGCTGCCCGCCCCCATGGACGGGCAGCATCACTACCTGCTGCTGTGCATCGACCAGTGGGACAAGGCCCCCCGGCCGGAAGGGGCGCCGAAACCCGTACAGAGCAACGGGGAGCGGAGGGACATCTACGGAAACACGGACGGGATCGTGCTGGTGACGCTGGATACCCTGGCGCACCGGGTCATGCTGACCTCCTTCATCCGGGACGCCATCATCCGGAAGCCGGACAGCACGGAGGAGCAGGAGCGGTTCGGCCGGATCAACTATGTCTACAACGACTACGGCCCGGAGACACTCTGCAGGGTGATCAGCGAGCATATCGGCGTCCGGGTCGAGGATTATCTGCTGTTCAATTTCACCCAGATCGCCGATATCGTTGACTTCCTGGGAGGTGTGGACATCGAACTGAACCAGGAGGAGATCCGGTATCTGCGGCAGTACGCTGTGCCGGAGGGCTCGGTGCGCAGCCTGGAGAACGGATCGGATCTGCGCTCCGGGGTGACCCACCGGCCGGGCCTCTATCACTTCAGCGGCCACAGCGCCGTCATTTTCATGCGGATCCGGAAGGCCGGCGGGGGCGGGGATTTCATGCGCACCCAGCGGGTGAGAACGGTGATGAGCACGCTGGCGGACAAATGCCGGGAGATCACCTGGGAAGACGCGGAAGCCCTGGTGAACGAGATCATGGACCACAACACCCTGACGAATATCAACCTGGAGAAGCTGACGGAAGCCGCCCGGTTTGCCTTTTCCCTGCGGGACTGCACCATCGAGGAGCTGCGCATTCCTCCGGACGGGGCGGCGAAGAGCCTGGAGTTTGCCGGAATGGCCGTTCAGGAGCTGGACTGGCCGGCCTGCCGGGCGGCCATGGCGGACTTCCTGGCCAACAGCTTTCTGGTGATTGACGAAGACTGAGAGACGTCCGGGAAGGAATACGCCGGGGAGCGGATCCGCCGGGCGGCCATGGCCGGCTTCCCGGCCGGCAGCTTTCCGGCCATTGACGAAGACTGAGAGACAGACGGGGAAACGTCTGGGAAAGAATACGTAACGGAGCAAGTGAAAGGATGAAATGTCCCGAGTGCGGTCAGTGGAACCGGGCTTCCATGCCCCATTGCACGAACTGCGGCGCAAAACTGAATATTGACGGCGCTTCCCGGCTGGAATGGAAGGACAGCCTGCGGGATGAGGGACAGGGCACCGCCTACATCCGGATCGATGAATTCGGCGGAGAGGACAGGACCCCGGACGCCCGGGACACGCTGGCCCGGGAAATGCAGGAGCTGAAAATCCGGAAGCGGGAAGGCGAGAGCCGGAAGCAGAAGATGCTGGAGAACGCTCCCGGAACCGGAAGAGGACTGGTGGTGGAGACGGAACCGAACCAGGACGGAAAACAGCAGACCATCCGGCTGCGCCGGGTTTCCCCGGAGGGAATAGCCGCCGAACGGGAGGCCGAGATCCGGCACCGGGTCCGCTACATGGACGAGGCGGGCGGATTCATCGAGCCCCGCACCTACGATCCCGTGGACGACGGAGGGAGCGGACACCGCCCCTATTCCCTGCCTCCGGGGCTGGGCAGCAGGCTTCCCTCCCGGGCCAGAAGAAGAAAGAAACTGGGCATCGTTCTGCTGTCGCTGCTGCTGGCCGCGGCGCTGGGAGCGGGCGGCTTTTTCGCCTGGCATTACTTCGCCCAGCGGAGGCTTCCGCCGAAGTACAGCGCCACCGCCTCGGTGACGGCCACCATGATGGACGATCTGGCGGCCCATACGATCCGGATCCCCGGGGAGGACGGGAACCAGATCTATATCCGGGAGCTGCACGCCAGCTACATGGTTTCGGACGGCTTTGCCACGGTGCAGGTGGCGGATCATATCTGGTACGACAACTATGAGGGCAGCCTGGACGAGACCATGGACGTGACCCTGACCCCCTTCCTCAAGACTTCCGCGGGAAAGCAGACCCCGCTGGAACCCATCACCTATACTGTGCTGATCCCGCTGAGCCCGATTACGCTGGACTCGCCGGACTCCCTGCGCACGGAGGTGGCCACCACCATGAGCACCATTCAGATCACCGTCCGCCCCGGATCCCAGGTCACGGTGAACGGCGTGGACTGCTCGGACACGGTCTCTTCCGAAACCGGGGTCATGAGCTACAACGCCACGGTGCAGCCCATCGGGGACAATATATTTGAGATCAAGGTCCGCAGCCAGTACTGCCGGGACAACGTCATCCGGGTCACCCTTTACCGGGCGCCCCAGGAGATCCCCCTGGACCTGGCCGTCGGCACCTACGGAACCACCTATCAGAAGGTGATGAAGGTCAGCGCCACCACCATGCCCGGCGCGTACATCGAAGTCACTTCCCCCTATTCGGACCTGGACATCACCAATCTGGACACCACCGGGAAATTCACCTTCAACGCGGTGTTCGACCACATCGGCAACAACACCATTTCCATCGTCGCCTCCTATCCCGGGCGGAAGCCTTCCGAGGTTCAGCACGTGGTGTATTATGTGCCTCCCGCCAGCGAGTATACGGTGAAGGCCTGGCCCCTGAGCGCGGAGGGATACAGCGAGCTGCTGAGCAATATGGCCTACCGGTCCAGCTACGGGCAGGTTTACGTGGTTACGGGAGTGGTTCAGTACAAGGTTTCCGACAAGCCGGAGATGGCGGTGATCAACACCAGCGAGGACGGCAAGAGCCAGCCGGTTCTGGTCCAGAACTACAGCCGGACGCCCTGGGTCGTCGGGCAGTATTACCGGCTGTACGCGGACGCCTACTCCACCTATAACAGCATGCCCTGGCTGAACGCC
>CAMVDI010000084.1 GCA_947166205.1 uncultured Clostridia bacterium | reverse complement strand
GGGCAGGTCCAGATGGTGGTTGAACCAGGTGCCGGTCAGGGAGACCGTTTCTCCCGCCGGAATCTGAACCTGCGTGTCCAGAAAGGGGGTGAAATCCACGATGTTGAAAGCCCAGAAGATCGTCTTCAGCCTGCCCAGCTCCTCCTCCCTCAGGTAGGCGGTGCTGAGCTCCGAGCCATCCCCCGCGTCATAGATATCGGACAGCAGGGAAGAATCCTTCGGCTTCACGACGATGTTCGCGCCGTAATTCTTCAGCTCCTTGTTGACCTTCTCTTCCACCCCCAGGACCACGTTCAGCATCCCGGTGGCCAGCGAGGCGCCCAGGGCGATGGTCAAAGCGATCAGCAGCATTTTCCCTTTCTGATGAAAGAGCACGCCGCGTATCATCCGGAAAAGCATGATGGCATCCTCCCCTATCTGAATTCTTTCTCGCCGGCGTTCAGGTCCTCCAGTCTGAAGACCAGATTTCCGTCCCGGACTTCGTAGGCCAGCGGAATGGGATTGCATCCGCCCTTGAAGCCGATGGTGTTGATGTTCATCACCACGTCGCAGCGCTTGCAGACCACCTGGCCGTTCCGCTCAAAGTAGCCCGCGTTGCCGCACACCTCGCAGGCGTCCAGTCCGACGCCGTAGCTGGCGGAATTCGGTTTCTTCACCACGATCCAGCGGACGGAGATGTTCTTTTCCGTCCTGTACTCAAAGCGGTGCAGATGCCCGTCGCTCACGTCCGCGGCGGGGATCAGGATCTCCCCGGCCGCCTCGTCCACCCTGTAGCTTTCCGGGGCGGAAAGCTCCACCTGCCGGGTATCGTCGCCCTTGACAACCGTCATCACGAGAACCGCCAGCAGCACGCAGACCAGCACCCCGGCCGCCGTCCGCCGCCAGTGTCTGTTCCGGGCCTTCAGCTTCCGGTGCTGCGCCGGATTGTCATACTTCTCCCGGAGGAGGGTTCCCTGCCGGAAGAAGAAAACCGCCAGCAGAACGGTCAGCCCCGCGGGAATCCAGATAAACAGCATGGAATGATTGGCAGTGAACATCATCCAGCCGCCGATCCATCCATAAGCTTCATCGCTGTACCGGACAGGCCATCCCAGCCATTTGGCCCGGTTGACCCAGGGAACGAAGAAGCGCCCGAAGCAGTAAACGGCGAAGCAGAGCAGATTCGCGTTCAGAAGGACCGGGAGCCAGGTAAAGGGTTTTATCTCCATGGCGCAGCCCGAAAGCAGGCGCGCGTAAATCAGCAGAAGGACCAGCGCGCCGAGCCACCCGGCCATGCGCACCAGATAGTAGGAGGAAAGATATCCCTGCCCCATGGTGTTGAAGCTGAAGGGATACAGCAGCACCCCCGGCAGCGCGTAGAAAATCAGCACCGCCGAAAGCAGGGAGCCCGTCACGCACAGAAGGAGCCCTCCCGTCCCGGTCTGCCCGTCTTCCTTTCTCCCGAAAAGGAGCGTGAAAAGGAGAAACAGCAGCGTCAGGCAGATCAGAACCGCGTAGATGTAGTGGTTCCAGTGGCTGGATATAATCAGCTTCGTATTGTTTTTGACCAAGGCCAGAACCACGGACGCAAAAACGCCCGCGCACAGTCCGGCGCCGTGAATGATCCGGCCTCCGCGTCCGCGCGCGCGGGCAAGCATGGCGTGCATCAGGGTTGAAAAAGTCACGGTCAGAAAGAGATCCTGAATCACCATCCAAAGATACTTGAACACGGAAAGACCTCCGAAGAAAACAGTTCTTGAACAAACGGAAGCCCGGCGCGCCGCCGACGCGGGTCCGGACGGACCCGCGCCCCCGCGGCCGGCGCACCGGTTGAAAGGAATCCTGTATCAGGCAGAGTCCGGAGGCTGATTACCACTCCTTGACAAATTTCCAGCCGGTCCAGGTGACTTCGAGGGGCTCGGTCCAGAAGCCGTCCTTGGCTTCGACGCCGGTCTCGGAGTCCACATGCAGCAGATAGCCGTTCTCAGCGGGGCTCTTGATGTACAGCGTGATGGTGTACTCGCCCTCGGCCAGCGGGATGTTGTTTCCGTAGTGGGGTCCGTCGGAAGCGGCCATGGGCATCATGGAACCGGAATAGACTTCCTTGCCTTCCAGATCCTTGATGACGAAATCAATGCTCAGATAGGGCACCCAGCCGTCCACGGGGAAGCCATAGGGGTTCTCATTGGCGGTCAGGTCCACTTCGATGTGCAGGTCAGAACCTTCCTTGGGGGTCGCGTTCTCGGCGGGAGCCATGTCGACGGGCTGGAAATAGACCATGGACATCGTCATGAAATCCACGTCCTGTTCGCCTTCAACACCCAGCTCATATTCATCGAAACCGGCTTCTTCCGCCAGGGAAACGGCGGAAACAGCAAAGAGCATCATCGCGGCCATCATCAGGGCAAAAAACTTTTTCATGGGAAAACTCTCCTTTTCTCTGGTTTTTTGTATATCCGGCACGGCGCGCGCGGGGGAGAGGCTCCGAAAAAGCCTTCGGGTTTACGCGCCGTGGGGGTATCAGGATTGCGGGATCCGGGCCTTCAGGGCGTTGATCTTCCCGCGGTAATGGGCGATCATGAAGGTGATCAGCAGGATGATCGCCAGAATCAGCTGCGGCACCAGCGTTTCCATCCAGGGATAGATGCCGAAGATCTGGATGACGTCATTCTCCGGGATTCCGGGCACGTTCAGCGTCAGGTCAAAGACATTGCCTTCCGCCAGCTCCTTGATGCCGCTTCCCAGGAAGCTGACGCACATCACGGCCATCAGGATGGAAGTGGCCGTAAAGAAGACTTTGATCGGCAGTTTGATCGAAAGCTTCGTGATGGCCAGATAGACAAAGACCAGCAGCACGCATCCGGCGCCGAACCCGGCCCAGACCATTCCGGGATTGCCCTCGCTGAGCATGGGCTGATAGAACAGGACCACCTCGGCGCCCTCCCGGAAAACACTCAGGAAAGCGGTAAAGGCCAGCGCGAAGGAGCTTCCCTGCTCCACCGAGGACTGAACCTTTCCGTCGATAAACCGGCTCCAGCTCTCGGCCTCCGCCTTGGAGATCATCCAGTTGCTGACATAGAAGAGGACGCATACCGCGATCAGCGCGGTGATGCCCTCGATGATCTCCTGGGCCAGGCCGGCGCCGACAAAAGCCTGCTTGGCCCAGGCCAGAACCGCCGCCGCCGCGAAGCTGGCCGCGATGCCGGCCGCGGCGCCGATGTAGACATTCTTCACGCTGCGGGCGTTTCCGCTCTTCACCAGGTAGGCGATGATCGCCGCGAGCACCAGGATCGCTTCCAGCCCTTCGCGGACGATGATGCCGAAAGCGCCGAGGAAGGTCAGCAGCTTCGGATCGCCGGGGGCCTCCTGGGCGGTTTCGCCTTCCGCCGCCGCTTCGGCCCCCGC
Organism: uncultured Clostridia bacterium; assembly: GCA_947166205.1. The sequence goes on along the minus strand of CAMVDI010000084.1, from coordinate 4,105 downwards.
GGCCGCTTCCGCGGCTCCGGCGGCTTCCGCGTTCTTCGTGTCGATGGTCCGGGCGAACTTCAGAATATTGTTCTTCGCCCGGTCCGTCGTGGTGCGGAACTTGTTCTTCTGATACTTTTCCTCTCCGGAGGCCACCAGGCTCCGCAGTTCGGAAAAGCTTTTTTCCATCGTCTGCCTTTCCTGGATGGAAAGGTCAGTGTAAATCGCGTGGGACAGCCCGGACTCCTCATACACGGAGTAGTACGCCGTGTTCAGATTGTCCAGCGCCGCCGCGAAGTCCTTGTCCAGGTAGGCCAGATAGGCGGTGTCCAGCAGCTCCTTGACCAGCGTCGCCGCCTCGTACCAGTTTTCATATTTCGCCGCGGCGTTCGGATCCGCCGAGTACTCCGGATAGGGATCCGCGGAAACCAGCTCGCCCCGCCGGTAGAATTTGGTTTCGCTCTGAACGCCTCCCTGCATGGCGGCCAGCTTGTTGCCGTCCTCCCGGATCATGGTCTTCAGCTTGGTCAGGGCGCTGCGGACCGACACCTTCGTCTCCTGGGTCTGGTTTTCCTTCCTGACGGCGGCCTTGCACGCGGAGAACTGCATTTCAACCGCGTTCTTCCGGTTTCCGCTGACGTAGCTCATGGTCTGCCGCTCAAATCCGGTGGTTTCATAGACCCGGAAGTAGGCGTTGCTGACATTCTGATACGCGGTGTCCGCGTCGCCGTCCAGATACGCTTCAAAGGCGGCGTCCAGAAACCTGTCGATCTCGTCCGCCGCGTCCGCCCAGCGGGTGGAGGCGCCTTCCTCCGCCATGCCGGCGGACGAAAGCGCCAGAAAAACAACGATCAGGCCGCATAACGCGCTGAAAATCCGTCTGCTCACCTGCATGCCTGTCCTTCCTCTCCTTCTCCGGGACGCGCACCGTCCCCCATTCAGATCCTCATTCAGGCTCATTTTTGCGTTAGCCTTATCTAACGCACGATGCATCATATCACATTTTTCGCGAATGTGCTATCCTGATATTGACTATTTCTAACTGATTAATATGTTTGCGAGGAAATGTTTTCTTGTTTTTTCTGTCCGGCAGTAGTCAAGCGGATTAGTTTATGCTAAAATCGAAAAGCCGGTTAAAAGTTTCTAATTATCAGGAAGTTCCGGAACCGGAAGGGAGGCAGTCCGGCATGGCAGGCCAGCAGAATTCACAGAATTCCACGGGGGAAGCGCGCAAAAAAAAGACGGGCGGAGAGCAATTGGCTCATTCCGCCCGGGAATATATCGAGTCCCACTATAGAGAGTCCTTTTCGCTGCAGGCCATCGCCGGCGAGCTGTTTGTAAACGGAAGCTACCTTCTGCGGGTCTTCAGAAAGACCATCGGGTTTACCCCCCTGGCCTATCATAACCGGGTACGCTGCGAGCACGCCAGGCAGCTGCTGCGGGATACGGACAGAAGCGTCTCGGACATCGGGGAGGCTGTCGGCTTCGTTTCCCCGTCCCATTTCTCCCATGTCTTCAGAAAGACGGAAGGCTGCACGCCCACCGAATACCGTCTCGGCTGCCGAGCCGCCCGGGAGAAGGAGTAAGCCCCGTTTTCCGCCGGGCCGCCCCGAAGGAGGAATCTTTCCCGTTTTCCCCGCCTGGCCGTTCCGGTCAGAGCCCGGTCCGCTGCTTCAGCTGCCGTTTCCGCGCGTACATCCGGCCGTCCGCCCGGTTGAAAACATCGTGGAGCCGCTCATCCTCCGGTTCAAAGTCCGCCATGCCGGCCGCGACCACGACGCGGCCGTTTTCCGCGTTTTCTTCGACCGTCCGGGTCAGCGTCTCCATCAGTTCCTCCCGCCGCTCATAATCCGATCCCCGCAGGAAAACGGCAAACTCGTCGCCGCCGATCCGGTAGACCGGGCTGTGATCATACAGCCCGCAGATCAGCCGGCTCGCCTCGCGGATATAGTCGTCTCCCGCGGTATGGCCCTGCGTATCGTTCACATGCTTGAGCCCGTTCAGATCGCAGACCAGGATGGCAAAAGGCTCGGCGCTGCCTTTCCGGATGTCGGCGTCCACCGCCGCCTCCTTCTGGGCAAAGGCGTACTTGTTGCCGACGCCGGTCTGGGCGTCCCGGGTGGCCAGCTTCCGCTGGGCCTCAATCTTCTTTCTGGATTCCTGTCTTTCCATCATGACAAACATGAAGAAAAAGGCAAGCAGTGAAACGCAGGTGACGATAATCTGGATCGTGCTTCGCGTCATGGTCTCCCGCTGGATTCCGTCCACCTGGTCATGGATCAGGTTTTTGTTGATCAGCACGGTGATCATCCACCCGGTTTCGGGGATCGGTGAATAATAAAACATCTGATCGCTGCCCGCCTGGATGAACTCCGCCGCTCCCGCGGCGGAGTTTTCAAAGTCGCTGCGGAGGGACCGGGCTTCCTCCTCCGTCAGGATTTCCGCCATTTCCCGGAGCAGGTTCCTGTTGACCCCGAAAGGTCCGAAGTCGAGCCCCGTCAGGTTGGCGCCGTTCTCATAGTAAAGGCTGAAATGGGTTCCGCTCTCCTCGGCATTGAAGGCGAGCATGCTCACGATGTCGCTCATCTGGATCTCGATAAAGCAGGTTTTCAGCCGCTTTCCCATCAGGTACTGATCCCGCAGCGGAATCGCCAGGCAGATTTCCTTGGTACCGCCGTAGGTGCTGGTGGTGGTGATGGACCGGGTCCCGGACTCTTCCCCGGACAGGAAGGTGTAGCGGCTTCCGCCCATGTAGGTGGAATGCTCCGTATAGACCGTGTTGTCCTCGTCCACCACCGCGAACCGGGACAGCCCCAGCAGATCCTCAACGCTGCCAATATAGGCCCGCAGGCTCTCCTGGGAGGAGAGGACCTCCGGCGTCATCAGGGATACGGCCCGCTTCATCTCTTCCTCCTGGGAGTCGAAGAAGCGGCTGATAACCTGGCTGCGGCGGCCGGCCAGCTCGTCCAGGTAAAAAAAGCTGATCTGCTCCACGGCGGCGTCCGTCGCGTGCTGAGCGCCGCGGCTCATCCAGACGGTGGCGCCGGTCACGAGAATGACGACAATCACGGCGCCGGCCAGGGTCAACAAAAGGCGGGACTGTTTCACTTCTGCGCTCCTTCCTCAGAATTCGCCGTAAAGCAGCTCGAGCATCTTCGCCGCATCCTGCTGATAGATGATGGTGGTTGTTTCTCCCATCCGCTCCGGATACAGTTCTCCGGGGTTATGGCCGTCCGCGATCTTGACGGCGGTCTGCAGGGTGTCAAAGCCGATGGAATAGCAGTCCTGTATACCCAGGCAGTAGATCACCCCGTCCCGCAGATCGTGCAGCGCTTCCCGGTCATGGTCCATGCCCACAATGACCGGCTGGGCCCCCGTTTCGGTCACGGCCCGCGCAGCGCCAACCGGATTGCTCATGTTGCAGCAGATCAGGCCCGCCAGATCCGGATGATCCTTCAGGATCCGCAGCGTCAGCTCCCTCGCCAGGTCCACGCTGTCCTGATCGTATTCAACGGCGACGATTTCCATCTCCGGATACTGGGCGACCGTATCCCGCGCGCCGCTGGCCCGCTCTTCGTGGCAGGGAGCGCCGTTGCTTCCCACCAGCACCGCGACCTTGCCCTTCCCGCCGAGTTTTTCACAAAGGGCCCGGGCGAGCATGGCGCCGTCTTCATAGTTGTGCGTGTTTCCCACGTAAGCGATGCGCCTGCAGCCCGGAGCCGCGTCCGAGCTTGAAAAGGTCATCACGCGGACTCCGGCGTCCGCCAGCTCATCCAGCAGCGGGGAAATCGCCTCCTCATCCGCCACGTCAACGCCGATCACGTCGTATCCCCTCTGCGCGGCGGCCCGAAGGCGCTCCTTCTGGTCCTCCGCGGAAAAAAACGCCGGAGCCATGTATTCGTAATCAATCGTGATTCCCCGGTCCAGATACTGCCGCTGGGCGTCCTCCATCCCCATGGCCACCGCGTCCCACCAGGCATGGACGGTCTTGTAGGTGAAATAAAAGGTATAGTGATCCTTCCGGGGGATGTAGTCATCCAGGGTCTTGTTCAGCGTGACGGCTGATTCCGCTTCCTTCGGCTTCTCCGCGCCCGCGGGAGCGGCGTACAGCATCGCGCAAAGGGCG
>CAMVDI010000083.1 GCA_947166205.1 uncultured Clostridia bacterium | reverse complement strand
CATCAGCTTTGATGATCAGGTTCAGTGTGGTGACCTTGCCCGCCTCAATGGAGGAGAACAGGTTTTCCATGCTCATCTTGGCCATCGAGGCTTCACGGCTGGCTTTGATCTTTTCGCGGCGCTCATCGGCCACCTGACGGCTCAGATGGTCGTCGGCCACGGCGAACATTTCGTCGCCCGCCAGAGGCACTTCGTTGAAGCCGGAGATTTCCACAGGGGTGGAGGGCCCGGCCTTCTGCACCCGCTCGCCCCGGTCGTTGACCATGGCGCGGACGCGGCCGGAGGCCATGCCCGCGACGATGTTGTCGCCGACCTTGAGGGTACCGTTCTGCAGCAGCACGGTGGCCAGCGGGCCCCGGGCCTTGTCCAGCTTGGCCTCGATGATGACGCCCCGGCCCAGCCGGTTGGGATTGGCCCGCAGCTGCAGCATATCCGCCTGCAGCAGGATCATCTCCAGCAGCTCGTCCACGCCCTCGCCGGTCTTGGCTGAAACGGGCACGCAGATGGTTTCGCCGCCCCAGTCCTCGCAGACCAGGCCGTACTGGGTCAGGTCCTGCTTCACGCGCTCGGGGTTCGCTTCCGGCTTGTCCATCTTGTTGATGGCGACGATGATGGGCACCTCCGCGGCCTTGGCGTGGTTGATGGATTCAACCGTCTGGGGCATCACGGAGTCGTCCGCGGCCACCACCAGAACGGCGATGTCCGTCGCCTGGGCGCCCCGGGCGCGCATGGCGGTAAAGGCCTCATGTCCGGGCGTATCCAGGAAGGTGATCTCTCTGCCGTCCTCCACGGAGACCGTGTAGGCGCCGATATGCTGGGTGATGCCGCCGGCCTCGCCCTGGGTCACCCGGCTCTTGCGGATATAGTCCAGCAGGCTGGTCTTGCCGTGGTCCACGTGGCCCATGATCGTGACGACCGGGGGCCGGGGAACCAGGTTGTCCTCCTCGTCGGTGAAGTCCTCCGCCACCAGCGCCGCCTCCGCGGTCTGCTCCACTTTCCGCTCCAGGGTGATGTCAAAATCAGAGCAGACCAGCTGGGCGGTGTCAAAGTCGATCTCGCTGTTGATAGTGGCCATGTTGCCCAGCATGAACAGCTTCTTGATGATCTCGCCGGCGGGCTTGCCGATCTTTTCCGTCAGATCCCGTACGGTGATCGTATCCCCGGCCATGTACGCCGTTTCAATCTTGATCGGCGCCATCATCTGCTGGGCGCTGGGCTTCTTGGCCCTGGCGCGCCGGCCGCCGCGGATCGGCTCATCGTCGTATCCGTTGAAGCGGGAGTTCTGCTTGCTCTGCTGCTTCTTGTTCCGGCTCACGTATTCCGGATCATGCTGCCGCTCGTAGTTCTTCTTGTTGGGATCGTAATTGGACACGCGCTCCTTCTCCATGGGCGGCGCGATCTCGGCGGCCATGCTCCTGCGGGAGGACTGCTGTCCCTTCGGCGCGCCGTATCCGCCCTGGGGGCCGCGTCCCGCCCCCTGCGTTCCGCCCGCGGGACGGCCGTATCCGCCCTGGGACGCTCCACCGGCCGGACGTCCGTATCCGCCCTGGGCTCCGCCCGCGGGACGGCCGTACCCGCCCTGGGGCGCGCTGCCCGCCGGACGGCCGTAGGGACCCTGGCGCTGGGCGCCGGGCTTTCCGTTCGCCGGACGGCCGTAGGGGCCCTGACGCTGGACGCCGGGCTGTGCGTTCGCCGGGCGGCCGTAGGGGCCCTGACGCTGGGCGCCGGGCTGAGGAGCCCGGATCACGTTCGGGGCCATGCCCACCGGGCGGGCAGGCTGCAGCGGCGCGTCGCCGGGCCGGCTGATAATCTGACCGATGGCCGGCCTGGAGGGTTCCTGCTTCCGGATCGGAGACTCGGTCTTTTTGACCTCGGGGGTCTTGGCGGGCTTGGCGGCATTCGTCTCCGCGCCGGCGGCAGCCCGGGCTTCCGCCGCGGGCTTCTGCTCCTGGGGAGCCGGCTTTTTCTCCTGCGCGGCCGGCTGTTTTTCCGGCGCGGCAGGCTGCTTCGCGGGCGTTTCCGCGGGCTTTTCCGGAGCGGGCTCCTTCGCCGCGGGCGCCTGCGCGGGCTTCTCCTCCCGAGGGGCCGGTTCCTCCGCCGGCTTCTCCGGCGCGGGCTTCTCCGCCGCGGCTTTTTCCGCCGCGGCTTTCTCAGACTGGGCGGCCGCCTCCCGTTCGGCTTTCATCGCCGCCTCCATCTGGGCCTTTTCCTCGTCGTCCAGCATGGTGAACGCCCGGGAATGGGTGGACTGAACCCGCATCTGTTCCTCGCGCTTGCGCTGCGCGGCGGCTTCTTCCCTGCGGCGCGCGATCGCCGCGTCCATCCGCTTCAGTTCCTCCAGCATGGCGTCCGCGTCCTTCCGGGCGCGCGTCGCCTTGGCGAGAATCTCCGCGGATTCCTCCACCAGTTCCCTGGCTGTGTTCATCAAGTTTCCTTTTGCCATTCGCCCGTATACCCCCTGCCGTTTGACGGCATTGAAATCGTTTCTTGTCCCTGTGCCCGGCCGGTTCATTCCAGGCACCGTATCATCCGGTCCGCGAAGCTTCCGCGGCGGACCGCCATGGCTCTTCCGGGCCGCCCGGTGGCGCTCTCCAGCAGTTCTCCCGGAACCCGGACCGTGGGAACCGCCTCCCGGCCGCAGGCCCGCGCGTACTTTTCCGCGGCCGCCGGGGAGATCTCCTCATCGAGAATCAGCAGTCCCGCCTGTCCGCTCCGGATCGTCTTCAGGCAGGCGTCCTCGCCGAAGACGCCCTGCCCCGCCCGGACGCACAGGCCCATCAGGCCCTTCAGTTCCTTCTCATTCATGGGCGGCCTCCCGCAGCCGTGCCTGGGCCTCCCGCAGCTGCAGGATGACCTCCCCGGTCATCTCCGCCTGGAGCTGCCGTTCCAGCTGGCGCTGCCGGATCGCCCGTTCCAGGCATTCCCCTTCCAGGCACACATAGGCGCCCCGCCCGGGCTTTTTGCCTGTCGGATCCAGGCTGATCTCTCCTTCCGGAGAGCGGACCACCCGGATCAGGCTTTTCTTTTCCTTCATTTCCCTGCAGCCGACGCACATGCGCATGGGAATCTTCCGTATCTTCATCTTCCGGTCCCCTGCCGTTACATGGTATCGTCGTCGCCCATCATGCTGTCGTCAAATTCCATGGTGAAGCTGTCGTAGATCGGCGTCTCAACCTGCACGTAGTTCACCAGCTCGCCGTTCTCGTCCACCATATCGTTGAGGTCGGCCATCTGGCTCTGGCTCTTGATGTCGATCTTCCATCCCGTCAGCTTCGCGGCCAGGCGGGCGTTCTGCCCCTCCTTGCCGATGGCCAGGCTCAGCTGATTGTCCGGCACGATGACGCGGAAAGCCTTTTCATCCTTCGCCTGATAGACGCTCAGCACGTGAGCGGGGTTCAGGGCGTTAGCCACGAACTCGGCGGGGTTGCTGCTCCACTTGATGATATCGATCTTCTCGCCCTTCAGCTCCTCGACAACCCGTTCCACGCGGCCTCCGCGCTGGCCCACGCAGGCGCCTACCGGATCGATCATCATGTCCTGGCTGTGGACGGCGATCTTGGTGCGGCTTCCGGCCTCCCGGGCAATGCTCTTGATGGTGACGATGCCTCCCGCGATCTCGGGAACTTCCATTTCAAACAGGCGCTTGACCAGGTTCTGGTGGGTCCGGCTCACATAGACCTGCGGCACATAGCTGGCAGAGTTGATCTCCTTGCGGACCGCCAGAACGTAAACCTTGATGTGGTCGTCGTCATGCAGCACCTCGCCGGGGATCATCTCGCTCTGCTCCAGCACGCCTTCCGTCCGGCCCAGATCCACGTAGACCACGTGGGGCTCGATCCGCTGGACGATGCCCGTCAGGATCTCGTTTTCCTTCTCGGAGTATTCCTCATAGATCTTGCCGCGTTCAACCTCGCGGATGCTCTGGATGATCACCTGCTTCGCGGTCTGGGCGGCCACCCGCAGAAAGCCTTTCGGGGTCACGTCCACCTCGGCGATATCGCCCATCTTGTAGGTGGGGTTGATCTTCTGCGCCTCCTCCAGGGTGATCTGGTTGGTGGGCATCTCCACCTCCTCGACGATGGCCTTTTTCGCGAAGACCGAGATGGCTCCGTTCTCCCGGTTGATATTCACGTCCAGCATGCTGGGCACAGGCTCGTTCCGGGGCGAATTCTTCCGATAGGCCGCCTTCAGGGCCTCCTCGATCATCTGGAACAGCCTTTCCTCGTCGATTTCCCGTTCTTTCGCCAGCATCCGGATGGCTTCAATCACTTCAGATTTCATGTTTCCGCATTCTCTCTTTCTTCAAATTCTACTTCTTCGATACCTTCCATATCCACAATGGGCCTGACCAGGGCCGCCGCCTTCCGGGAAACGGTTTTCTCCGCTCCGCCGGTTTCCAGCGTCAGGCTGTCCGCGTCATACCCCGCCAGGACGCCCCGCAGTTCCCTGACCCCGTCCTGGGCTTTGTACAGCTTCACTTCCACCTCGTTCCCCAGGTTCCGTTCGTAGTCCCGGTCCGTCTTCAGCGGCCGGTCGATTCCCGGGCTGGAAACCTCCATGAAGTCGTAATCGTAATTCTCCACCAGAGGCAGCACCGCCCTGTGGTAGACCTCGCAGTCGTCCAGGGTGATTCCCTCCGGCTTGTCGATGTAGATCCTCAGGTACTTTCCCGTGGGCTCCTGGTCCAGCGCGGCCTCAACCAGCTCGAATCCCATCTGATCCGCTATCCGCTGACATTTCGGCAGAATCACAGAGACCAGCTCCGTCTTTGCCATGCTTCCTCCTTTCAGCCGCGCGCCGGGGATGCCGGATCCCCCGCGGGCATAAAGAAAAGAGCGGAAAACACAGCCCTCCGCGGATACGCCGAAGCCGCGCCTCCCTCAGAAAGCGCACCGGCACCGCAGGCTGTCTCCACTCTTTTCGTTCGAACCCTTCTTTCAAGGCTGTACGCCATCATGTAGTCGCCCGCCCCCTGCGGGGGTGCGGACAAGCGGAGTATAACATAGTTTCAGGCCGTTGACAAGCGTTTCCGGAATGTTTTTGAAGGGGTTTCCGGGGTTTTCCCCGGCCTTCCCCGGGCCGGTCCCGCCGTCCCATCCGGCCGGTTATCCTCCGTGCCGGACCTGTTCCGTCCAGGGCAGGGTGTCCGGGAGCCCCGCGCACTGGGCCCAGATCCCCCATGCCCGCAGATCGGCGGGGTCCGTCCACCTGGCTGTGACCAGCTCCTTCCACCCCTCCGCCCGGGCCGCGCCTTCCCGGAGTCCCAGGAGCACAGCCCGCTCCGGAAGCGGCTCCGCCTCAAGCCTTTCGGCGGTCATTCCCAGCATAGCCCAGGCGCAGATACGGCGGATTCTGGCCCGGGGAATCCTTCTGGAGGATGCAAGGTCCGTCAGCTCCCGCAGGCTCCCCGCCCTTTTCGCCGCGCTCCGGATCCGGTATTCCAGTCCCTCGGAAAGATCCGGAAGCCCCGCATACTCGGCCTCCGTCATCTCCCGGAGGCGCCGGATCAGCATCAGGTCGTACCGCTCCGCCCGGGCGCGCCTTCCGGAGAGGAAGGCCTCCCGGATGATTTCCGCGCTGGCCTCCGGCAGGGCTTCCCGGGCCCGGAGATAGTCCCCCCGCTCCAGCGCCCCCCGGATGGCTGAGGCGGAGGGCGCTTCAGGGTCCACGCCGTGAGCGTGGTAGGATCCTTCCCGCGGGATCAGGATAGGTTCCATTCCGCCCCCCAGGCGCAGGATGGCCCGGAGGTAGCAGACCGCCAGCGTATTGTTCGGCGCGTCGGTGAGCCCGGCCAGCCCGGGTCTCACGGAAGAGATGGCCGCGCTCAGCGCCGCGGGATAGCCTTCTCCCTGGGCCAGGGCGGCCCGCAGGGCGGTCCTGAGCTTCTCCGGCGGGTCTTCCAGCATCTCCGCCGCGGCCCGCAGGGCGGAAAGGTCCTCCGTCTCCGCGCCGAAGGCCAGATGCGTCGCCCCGATCTTCTTCAGCAGGGAGACCGCGCCCAGCGCGTAGTGCTCCGCGTCCCGGACCGTCCAGGCCGCCGGCAGGGCAAATACCGCGTCCGCCCCCGCCGCCAGCGCGCAGGCGGCCCGGTCGTAGGGCGACAGCAGGGCCGGCTCCCCCCGCTGCTTGAAGCATCCGCTGATCACCGCGCAGGTGAGATCCGGCCGCGCCTTCTCCGCCGCCTCCCGCAGGTGCTTTCCGTGCCCCCGGTGAAAGGGGTCGTATTCCGCCGTAATCCCCAGAATTCTCATGGTGTCCTCTCCTCCGGCATGCCTGAAAAAAAGCCCGGACCGTCACTTTTCCGTTCCGTCCGGGTCAGCCCTCAGGCTTCCTTTTCCTCCGGAAGCTTCTTCTCCCGGATCTCAATCACTTTCGGGCTCCATTTGTCCTGGCTCCGGCGCTTCTTTTCCGAGAGGCCCAGCAGGATCATCCCCGCCGCCAGGCCCGCCGCGGCCCCGGCCGCGGTTCCCCCGTTGCTCCCTCCGCTCAGCAGGTTTCCCGCGGTCATGCCGATGAGCAGGGCCGCCAGGGGCATCCCGTAGGCCAGAAAGGAGGCCTGGGCCACCACCCGGTCCGGCATTTCGACCACCGCGATATCCCCTACGTTTCCTTCCGCCCTGATCCAGACGGAATGTTCCTTCTTGCCGCCCTCGCAGGCGTTGCAGGCCGCGCAGGCTTCCGGCCTGCAGAAGGTGACCTGCATCATGTTCCCCCTGATCTGGGTGATTTCCCCGGGCTGTGTCATGCCTGATTTCTTCCTTTCCGCGGGCTTCCCCCTTCCGCCGGGTTCTTCCCGCATCTACATTTCATCCAGGATATCCTCCGCGGGAATGGGAAAAGTCAGCGCTTCCCCGCCCTCTTCCGTGAGGCCGGGCTGCAGATAGAAAACCGGGTTTCCCTCCGCGTCCAGATAGAAGTCCTCCTCCGGATAGAAAACGTATTCCAGTTCTTCCTCCCCCAGCGGCTCCGCCAGCCCCGGCCTGCACTCCCGCAGGCGTTCCCAGACCATCCCCCGGACCGTCTCGTTCGCCCGGGCGGTCTGCCTCTCCTGCAGCCAGGTGTCGTTCTCCCCGTCCTTCAGCAGTCCCAGCAGATAGGGCAGCGCCACGGTGCTGCCCGTCTTCAGCCCCTTCCGGGAAAAGGTGTGTCCCGTCCAGGTGTTCAGATCCCCCTGCCGGGTATGAATCAGCACGGACAGAAAATCGTCGTTGTTGCAGGTGATCTCGTAGTCGATCCGGACCGTCACGTCCTCCGCCGGATTCTGGGTCCGGTAATAGTCCGCGTTCATGGGAATGTTGAAATTCTCCGCGTCGGAGGCCAGGTAGCTGTAGAAGGCGTTGACCGTGTCCGCGGAAGGGTCCGCGGGATCCGCCTGGGGATACCGATAGCTGTAGACATAGGCGGCGCTGTCGTTCAGCCCGATCCGGACCGTGTTCTCCAGATCCCCGGCCATCTTCATGGGCTCCGCGGCCGCCCCGGTCAACGCCCAGGCCAGCAGCCCGGCCAGCAGCCGGATTCCTTTTCTTCCTTCTC
>CAMVDI010000082.1 GCA_947166205.1 uncultured Clostridia bacterium | reverse complement strand
ATCTGCTTGCCTACTGCAAACTGGACACCCTGGCCATGGTGAAGGTGTGGGAAGAGTTGAAAAAAGCGGCAGGATAACTCATGCCCAGCTTCCGGAAGAAACAGTTCCTGCTCACCCTTGAGATGCAGGGTTTCCTTTTTTCAGTGTTTACTTCTTGATTCACTGCTGTGAGTATGATGATATGCTCCTTTTCGGAAGTTACTCGAAAATACGAGCATCTTCCGAAAAGGAGCATAAAACATGATTGAACGCAGAAAATATCTGGATGCCCTGATCAGACGCCAATCCCAACTTCATAGGCTCTGGCTAAAGGCAACGTTTTGATCATATCAGCTACTTTCCAAAGAACGCCTTGATGTCGCGCATCCGTTCACTTTACTGTACCGAGAACGGGCAGCGGCTGTCGCAGTGCCCGCAGGTGATGCAGTCCGCGGCGGTTTTATCAAGGTTCAGATAGTGCTGCGCTGCCATGCCGTCGTCAGCTCTGGCCAGGTCATAATACTTATTCACCAGTCCTATGTCGATCCCCACAGGGCAGGGCTTGCAGTGATTGCAATAGACACACTTCCCATTGGCCTGAGGCGGCGCGAAGGAGCCTATAACGGAATAATCCAGCGCCTCCTCCGGCTGGCTGTAATAGGCCAGCAGCGTCTCTACTTCTTCCACGCTTTGCGCGCCGGGCAGCACGGTCAATACGCCCGGCTTGTCAAGGGCGTAGCGAATACACTGATATGGTGTCAGCGCCTGCCCAAAGGGCGACTGTGCCGCGTCCAGCATTTATGCGCCAATGTGCTGATACCGTCTGAAGCAGAAGGCAAAGAGGATTTCGCATCCTTGCGATCGGTCTTGTTACCCTTTTGGGGTTTGGTATACTTGGGATGGGCCAGAGTACCGGGCTGCGACCGCCGGCGGGAGCGGCTCCGCCTCAGGGGATGTTTTCGAAGAAATCGTTCTTCTCCGTGTCCGGGCCCACGAGGGTCCGGTACAGCCCGAAGAGGGAGTTGTCCATTTCCCCGCCGTCCTGCACGGCCCAGCCGTGCTCCACCTGGGTCTTGTGCCAGGCGATGGCCTCCTGGGCCACCTGGATGGCGGTTTTCCCGGGGAAGGCGGTCATGGGACGGTGCCAGTCCAGCCGGATCTGATTCTCCGGATACAGGTGAATATAAATCTTCGGGATATCCCAGGTTCCCCAGGTCTCAACCTGATCCGGATAGACGGAGGGGTCGGCGGCCAGGGGCGCGCATTCCCGGCCCAGCCAGGAGACCGTCCTGTGAATGCCGTGGCCGTATTCGCCGTTGATATCATGGAGCACGACCACATCCGGCTTGTACCGCCGGTAATACCCCGTGTACTTTCGCAGCAGGAAATCCTTGCTGCCCCAGCGGGAGAAGACCTCATTCATGCTGCCCGTCGAAAAATCCTCCAGCACTGCATGGACCGGGTGGGTCCGGACGCCGCAGGCCCACAGGGCGTCCAGCAGCTCCAGACGGCGGATGGAGCGGTTCATGGCCGCGACCACGACCAGCACGCTCTTTCCCTGCTCCGCCTCATACCAGGGGAGGAGGCCTCCGAACCAGAGCAGCTCATCATCCGGATGGCCGGTGATCAGCATCATATCCACCTTGTCCCCCGGCTTCTGCCAGAGCTGAATGCCCTCCGGGGGCGTCCCCGGGGTCAGAACCTTCAGCTCGCAGATCCGCAGCTGGGTCATGGGATCATCCCGGGCCACGAGGCGGAAATCCGTCAGGAAGGGGAGGGGGATATACTGGGCGTAGAAATCCCCGTCGGAGTCCGCCACCGTGGTCCAGCTTCCATCCTCCCCGGGGACCTGAACATTCACCGCCACGGGCAGCATATGCCACTGGATATAGACCGCGCCGGCGGTTTCCCCTTCGGGCACGGTGATCCGTAGACTGTGGACCCCGTTCTGGTTCGCGGTTTCAAAATCCCCGGTATAGGAGCCGTCGGTCAGGGGATGGGAGGCGCCGGAGCGGCCGTTGAACTGGCACTGGAGGCTGATATCCCGGGCCACGGGCTCCGGGCTCTCCGCGCCGCCGACGCTCTCCCCCAGGGCGGGGAAGGCAAGCAGGCCCAGGAGCAGCAGGCACAGGAGAGGGAGAAGAAAGAATCTGCGCATGGGGGAACCTCTTTTCCGCGTCCGTTTTCAAAACCCGCGGCGGAAGCCGCGGGTTCGAAAGGATTTCAAAAATGATGCCGGGTCAGGAAGCTTATTTCAGCTTCTCCATGGAAATAGTCGTATCCCCTTCCACCACCATCTGGAAGGAAGTCATGTTCTTGTGCTGCTTGGCCTCGCCGTTGATGGTGAAGCCCTTCTTGGTCATGCCGCCGACGGCGACAACCGTGATGGTGGATCCGATCGGCACCTTTCCGGACTCGGCATAGGAGTTGTTCCACCCGGTGAAGCGGCAGTTGGTGCAGGTCACGGTGACCAGCTGGGACTCATCCACGGGTTCGGGAGTCGCGATCTCCCGGCGGGGCGCTTCGGTCTCTTCCTCTTCGCCCTTGTCGATCTTGATCTTTACGGTGGCGCTGGTATCCCAGCCGCGGACGCTCATGCCGGTTACGGGGCCGTCGGGCGTCAGCCGGACGGAACCGACGGTGACGTATTTCACCGTGCCTTCGGTGCCCTCCGGGATCTTCACATAGAAGCTGGCTTTCTGGCCGGGCTCAAAGGTCAGCTCGGTGGCTGCCTTGGTATCGATATTCCCCTTGTTGTCCATGCGGTACAGCTCAACCTTGCTGCCGGTGATCACGATGGGCTTCGGGGGTTCGGGCGTCGGGGTGGCGGTGGGCTCGGGATCGGCTTCCGCGCCGGCTTTCCCGGAGGTTCCGGTCTTCGAGGAGGTTCCGGCTTTCCCGGAGGTTCCGGTCTTCGAGGAATCATCCGGCGAGGGAGTGACGGCGGGACGGGGCGTATACTCCGGCGCGGGCTTTCCGGCGATCAGGATCATGGCCTCGTCGGTATCAATGCCGGCGCCGATGCGGCCGATATGGCAGTGCACCGTCCAGCCGTGCATGGTCTCCGGAACCTTTTTCAGGGTGATGGAAAGGGAGTTCGGGTTCTTGACCTTGACACCCTCCACCACGGTGGAAAGCTTTTTGCCGGTGACGGATTCGCCGGTTTCGGGATTCGTGAAATACCAGGTGATCGAGGAATTGCTGGCGCCCTTGGCCTTGACCTTGAAGGTTACGGTGCCGCCCGCCTTGACGGTCTGGGTTTCGGGTTGCTTCGTAATCGTGACGGAGGCGGCCGACGCTATGGTGAATACGCTCAGAATCAGGCAGAGAGCCGCAAGAAGTGAGACGACCCGTTTCATGAAAGATGACCTCCCTGTAAAAAACTTCGATGATTATATCACAAAATTGTAATATTTGCAATGAAATTCTTCATTTTTTCGGGCCCTGCCTGATTTTCCGCTGTTTTCCGCCCCGGGTCCGGCGTCCCGCGGGGGCAGGCCGGGCGGAAGCCGGGTCAGCGCTTTCCTTCCCGGCGGTACCGGAGAAGCTCCAGCATCACGTAATCCAGCGCCGCGTCCTCCCGCAGCTCCCCGGACTTCACCGCCAGATCCGTCCGCAGGCAGAGGGCCACGGCGTTTTTCACCTGGGTGCCGGTATACTGGTTCGCCAGGCGGGTATACTCCCGAAGACGGTAGGAGCTGACGCCCATGGCCTTCTCCATCTCCGGGCCGGAGCGCTTTTCATACTGCAGGATTTTCACATGCTGCAGGAGGCGGAACTGGCGGAGCAGCATGCTGAGCACCGCGGTCCGGCGCTCCCCGCCCAGCAGCAGGGCGCTCAGGCGGCGGAAGGCCTCGGAATCCCGGCCGGCCATCACATCGTCCACCAGCGCGAAGACCGTGCTCTCGGAAGAAGGGGTGGCCATGGCCTGCACATCCTCCGGGGTGACGGCGGGCTGATCCGGGTGATAGGCCGCGATCTTGGCCGCCTCGTTCATCAGCTGATTGAGATCCGTGCCGCAGGTGAAGACCAGGAGATCCGCGGTCCGGCTGTCGCAGGTCTTTCCCAGATCCCGGAAGGCGGAAACAACCCGGTCCGCCAGCTCCCGGGGCGTCAGGGGACTGAACTGGACGAGGCCTCCCAGAGCGGAGACCGCGGAGCGGATTTTCTTCTGTTTCACCGGCTGCACGCAGTAGAAGAGCAGCACAGAGGTGGGCGGGACCTTCGGCAGATAGGCGATCAGTGCGTCATCGGCCTCGCCCCGGCCCACGACGGCGGGATGATCCCGCACGAGGATCAGGCGCCGGTCCGCCATGAAGGGCAGGGTCTCCGCCGCGGCGATGAGCTCCTGGGTTTCCGGGGCGGTGAAGCGGGTTTCATTCAGATCCTCCAGCCCTTCCGGAAGCAGCTTCCGGCGCAGGGCGGAGAGGGCTTCCTGCTTCAGGCGCTCCTCCGTTCCCTCAAAGAACAGCACGGAAGGCAGGGAACCGTCCTCCAGACGCTTCGCAAATTCCAGATGATTCACGGATCGGGGTCCTCCTTTCCGGCAGGATCGGGGAGAAAGGTTTCCACGGTGAAGGCGCCGTCCTCAAAGCGGACGGTCAGCATCCCGTGAACCGCGGTGGCATACAGGCCGGTCTCCTCCGGGAGCCGGTCCCGGAAACTCAGGAAGCGGTCCTCTCCGCCGCAGGAGAGCAGCACCGCCGCCGGGGACACCGCCTCCAGAAACGCCGGCGAGGAGGAACGGTCGGAGCCGTGGTGGGCCGCCTTCAGCAGATCGGAAGGGGAGGCGGCATACATCTCGTAGCGGCCGTCCAGATCCCCGGCCTGAAGCAGGGAGACACCGCCCAGCTCCATCCGCAGCACCAGGGAGGACTCGTTGGCGTCCTGGCCCGGGCGGGTCTTTCCCTTCTCCGGCCAGATCACCCGGATCCGCCCGGAGGGGAGCGGAAGCTCATCCCCGGCGGAGAGATGGCGGATCTCCGTGCCGGAAGCCTCCAGATCCCGGATCAGCTGCAGCACGTCCGGATGCACATCCGCCCGCTCCGCGCCCTCCGGCAGGTACAGCACGGGCACGGGAATCCCGTCCTCCATCAGCGCCCGGAGGCCCACGGCGTGATCCGCGTGAAGATGGGTCAGGATCACCGCGTCGGGGGTCAGCCGGCGGCGGTGCAGATAATCGCTGAGAACCCCGTCCTCATACCCCGTATCCACCGCCAGCACCGTATCCCGGTCCCAGAGCAGGGCGGCGTCCGCGTCCCCGACGCTGAACTGGAGATACTCGGCGGTCCGATGGGGCAGGGGCAGCAGGGACAGCACGGTCAGCAGCACCCCGGAAAGCGTGAGCAGCAGACGGGAGCGCCCCCGAAGCCGGAAGAGGACGCAGCAGCCCGCCCCGATCAGCAGCACGCCCAGGGCGGTGACCAGGTTCGGAGCCTTCGTCCACAGGGTGACGGCGGAATGGCTGCCCAGAAAGCGGACCGCGCCCAGCAGCGCCTCCGTCAGCGCCCGGGCGGCGGCGCAGACCGGCCGGGACAGGAAGGGGACGGGCAGGGTCACCAGGGCCGCCCAGTCCAGCAGGATGAGCGCGGAAGCCAGCAGGAGCACCGGAATATTCAGCAGCAGGCCCAGCAGCGGGAACTCCTGGAAGGCGTACAGCTCCGGGAGCAGGATGCCCAGCTGGGCTCCGAGCCCGGCGGCCAGGGAATTCCGGAGCCACAGGCCCGGGGACAGGATCCGGCCCCGGGAAAGGAGCCGGAGGCGGCGCTTCGCGGCGGAGCCGGTTTCCTCTCCGGCGCCGCGGCGGCCCAGGGAGGAAAGATACGGCGTGACCAGGGCCAGCCCCAGCACGGCGCCGAAGGACAGGCAGAAGGACAGGCCGGTCAGCTGGACCGGGGATACGGCCAGGATCAGGATCAGGGCCGCGGAGAGCAGATGGAGCAGGCTCCGGGGACGGTTCAGCATCTGTCCCCGCCGGGACAGAAGCAGCAGCAGGGAAGCCCGGATCACGGGCTGGGCGGAACCGCAGAGCAGCACATAGGCGCCCAGAAGCAGGGCATAGAGCAGGAGCCGAAGCCGCTGGGGAAGGCGAAGAAGCCGGAAGACCAGGGCCAGAAAGCCGATCAGCAGGCCCACGTGAAAACCGCTGACGGAAAGGATATGCGCGATGCCCAGACGGGAAAAGGCCGTCCTGTCCGCCCGGGAGACGAAGGACCGGTTTCCCAGAAGCAGGGCGGCGGCATAGCCTCCGGCCTCCTCCCCCAGGGGCGAGGAGAGCAGCGAAAGGGTCAGCCGGTGGCGCAGGGCGGCGAAAAATCCCTGCACGGAAAAAAAGGCCGGATCCGACACGGTCAGATCCTCCCGGCCGTACAGCCCGAAGCGGATGCCCCGGCGGAGCAGCTCCTCCCGGAAATCGTAGCCGTCCGGATTGGAGGGGCCGGCGGGGTGATAGAGGGAGGCCTGGAAGGTGACCTGCTTTCCGGGGACCAGGTCCTCCGGAACCTCGTCGGCGTAAAAGCTCCAGTAGGCCCCGCCGGCGGCGGGGCGGCCGTCCAGGGTCACCCGGCGCAGCGCCGTACGGACCTGGCGCCCGTTCCGGAACTCCACCTCCTCGGAGACCACGCCGGAAACCAGGCAGGTCCCCTCCGGGGGCAGGGACGGATGATAGCCCGCGTATCCCCGGAGGGCGCCGAGACAGAGCGCCAGCGCCAGACAGGCGCAGAAGCGGCCCCGGCCCCGGGACAGAAAGCAGGCCGCCAGCGCCGCCGCGAGCCCTGCGAGGGCGAAGAGCCAGGAGGAGGCGGCGCGGCCGGTCAGGATGCCCGCGGCAAAACAGACGGCCAGGGGCGGAAGCAGCCAGCCCCGCTGACGGGCGGTCACAGGGAAAGGACCTCCCCGGACCGGGCCAGGGATACCCGGGGGAAGACCTCACGGGCTTCCTTCAGCAGGGTTTCCGGCGGAAAGGCAGGATTCAGATGGGTCAGCACCAGGGCCTCCGCCCCGGCCTCCCGGGCCAGCTCCGCGGCCAGCCGGGCGGACAGATGGGGCCTGGTTTCCTGCCAGCTGTCCGCGGGGAAGAGCCCGTCCGCCAGCAGAAGGCCGCAGCCCCGATAGAAATCCGCCAGGCCGGGCAGCGTGTTCGTATCCCCCGTATAGCCGAAGACCTTTCCCTCCGCCCCGACCCGGAAGCCGACGCCGGGCACCGGATGCCGGGCGGGACCCACCGCCACGGAAACCTCCCCCAGGGGAACCGTGTCCCCGGGGCGCAGGGTACAAAGATCGAAGCAGGCGGCGGCGGACACGATCCCCCGGACCGCCGAGGCGGCGTCCTCCGGGGCGTAGACCCGCAGCCTCCTGCCCGCGGACTCCAGCCGGTAGATCAGGGGCAGCAGGTCGGAGGTGTGGTCAAAATGCCAGTGGGACAGAAAGAGGGCGTCCAGATCCTCCGGCGGAAAGACGTCGGTCAGCCGGGAGAGGACGCCGGAGCCGAAGTCAAACTGCAGGCGCAGGCCGCCGGCCTCCAGCAGATAGCCGGAGGTGGCGCCC
The DNA here is from genome assembly GCA_947166205.1 of uncultured Clostridia bacterium. Next base: position 86 of record CAMVDI010000082.1, on the reverse strand, counting down.
AGGGAGGCGGGATAGGGGCCGTTCACCCCCAGAAGATGGAGACGCATGGGCTTTCCCCCTTTATCAATGATGCGGCGCTTCCGGGC